>CAXGPR010000110.1:0-10764 GCA_964011675.1 uncultured bacterium | reverse complement strand
TCGCGTTCTTGGGCCGAAACCACGCCAAATCCATAGCGTCGATTGCGGTGTTTGACCTCTCTGTCTGCGACAAATTGAGCGTGTCTGTCGAGTCGCGCATTTATATAATCATTGGCCTGATCAACGATGGATTCACAGCCTTCTTCTATGGTCTGTTTTAGGCTTGCATCGAGTTCAAATCCCAAGCTGTGGCGTTGGGATGCTATGGCTGCCAGTAGAGTCGTTCCCGTTCCGAGAAAAGGGTCGAGAATGGTATCGTTCCTTAGTGAGAACATGTTAATCAACCGATAGGCTAACTCGAAAGGGTAGGCCGCGCTGCGACTGCGTGCCGCGTCAGGGCCCAGCCTCTGTCCCGTGCCAGTCAAGTCCGTCCACACATCAGAATACCATATGTTGCGCTCCTCCCAGAAGAGCGCGCTTTCCCGCCGCTTTTTCTTTTCTTTCTCGTTGAGGAAGACTCTTCTATCGCCCTTGCGTGCAATGAGTATATACTCGTGCTCAAGCGTTACGTAGGCTCCGACGGGGAGAACGCCCGAACCCATAAACTTATTGGGGGCGTTGGTAGGTTTGCGCCAGAGGATATCAGGTAGTGCGGTAAAACCGCACTTGCGCAGGTGCTGCAGAATGCGCGCGTGGTTGGGATAGAGACCAAACTGGTCGCCGAGTGTGCGCGTGGCATCTCCTATGTTGATGCAGATGATACCACCTTCGCGCAGTGTTCTATAGCATTCGTTCCATACGGCATCAAGCTGCTTGTGCATGAGCTCAAACGCGCGCTCCCCGTCTTCTGCAGCAAGAGCCCTACGCACGGCGCGACTGCTACGGCAGAAGAGCTCATCCCACATCGCAATCATAGGATAAGGCGGCGATGTGACGACGAGGTCGACGCTGCTGTCGGCCAGCGAGCGCATGTGCCGAGCATCGGTAAAAAGTAGGCGGTGTCGTGTTTTCATGGTCTTGTGGTGAGCGGCGAAACCTACCTTCTTATGAGAAAAGGGTCAAGGGTTTAGTGTTGATCCTTAGTACACGGGAGATTATGAGATGAGCGAAAAGCAGTATCGCGTAGCAGTCGTCGGAGGAGCTGGGATGTGGGGACGCAACTACCTACAAGCGTTTGCTCAGCGCGCAGATTGCAGCGTCTTGTTGGTTGATCCTTCGGAGAGGGCGCGCGAATTTGCCGGCCACTTTGGCGTAGGTGAAGTATTAAATACTCTGGAAGAGTTGCTTAAGAGAGAGACGCCGGACATCGTCGCAAACATTTTGCCCGTGCGTCTGAGCTACGACGCCGTTATTTCCTGCGCCGAAGCGGGCGTAAAAGCGGTTTCCTGCGAGAAGCCCATGGCTGTCGAACTGAGTGCGGCCGATGAGATGGTGCGCGTGTGTCGAGAACGTGGTACGGCTTTTGGCTGCGCTACGGCCTACTGGGAAGTGCCATTTTTACAGGAGTGTGCACGGTGGTTGCGCGAAGGGCATATCGGTCAATTGAAAGCAGTATCAATCCCGGGCGGTCTGCCGCGCGAGGTGAGCGGAGCCGGCTGCGTTCAGCTCACGCAAATGCGCCTAGTCACCGGTATGGAGGTGGAGTGGGTTGAGGGTTGGGTCCTACCCCCTGAGCCGGGTTGGACGCTGCCGGACGGCGCCGAAGAGTATGAAATAGACTGTCCGGCTTATGGACGCTTGGGTCTGTCTGGTGGTCTTATATGCGACATTCCTGCTCCGCGGGAAGAGGGACCGGTGCACTGTCGCGTGTGGGTTGAGGGTGAGGAGGGTCAGGCGTGGTTTAATGGCCCTCGACCCATCTTCATACAGGGGAAAGGCGCGTCTTCGACACCCGTTTATCCCGATTTCCTACACCAGGAACAGCAGGGTCTGTTTTCTCAAGTATGCGAGCGAATGGTCAGTGCGGTTGAACGCGGCGACGGTCAAATAGAATGTAGCGGGCACGACTATCGGCAGGCACTGGAGATTGCGCTGGCGCTAAAACAGTCGGCTCGTAGCGGGCACGAGCGCGTGGCGCTCCCCTTAGTGGACCGCTCGCTGAAAATCTATCCCCACGACTATCGCCTGCGCGGCGGTGACGTGGCGGGCTGGGGAAGTATTGGCTATGACGGACCGCCTCAGGTAGAAGGTCGTCCCAATTTGAATCGGCCCAAGAGCTAGCTCAGCTAGCGTTGAGATGGACAGCGAAAGGCCCTCATACGGATCGCGTTTGCAGCGTCTGCTGTTTTTTATTTTAGGCTCAATATTCGTTGCCTTGGCCACGCTAGGCGTCCTATTACCGCTCCTGCCAACGACACCGTTTTTATTGTTGGCAGCGGCTTGTTACGCGCGCTCTTCGAGTCGTTTCCACACCTGGCTGCTGGCCAATAGAATCTTCGGGCCGACAATCCGTCAATGGCAAGAGAGTCGTAGCATCGCCCTTCGGACAAAGTTCATAGCCATTTTCATGCTCGTGGCCACGCTGGGCTCGTCGGTAATATTCTTTGTGCCGCTGTGGCCGGTCAAGCTATTGTTGATAGCCGTGGGTATTTGGGTTATTCGCTTTTTGCTCCATTTGCCTATGACGCCTCCGTCTGATGGGGGCGATTTAGGCAAAGGTCTGGGCTAACCTGCCTTGAGTGGACGTATTTTGCAGGGCGGGTTATGCTCCTACTCGATTTTTATCCTTATCTTACGCATCTAGCTAGTCCGCTTGCACAGAACACAAGGAGACATACGCTATGGACGTCTATCGCCCCACCATTGGTCTAACAGTTGGAGATCCAGCGGGCATTGGTCCGGAGATTACCGTCAAGTGTCTGCGCGAAGAGGGTATATATGAGCGGGTAAGGCCCGTGGTTTACGCCGATCGCTCCATTTTGGAGCGGACGGTGAAGACGCTGGCTCTTGATATGGATCTGAATATGGTGGGCAATCCCGCCGAGGGGCGCTACAAACCAGGTTGCATAGATTATATTGATTGCGACGTGCTTAGAGGCCCCATCGCATATGGTCAGATATCCGCTGAAGGGGGACAGGCAGGGTATACGTATTTAGAGCGGGCGATTGAAGATGCGCTAACGGGGAACGTCGTTGGGTTGTGTACAGCACCGCTCAACAAAGAATCTTTACAGGCAGCAGAGGTCCCGTTTATAGATCACACGGCTGTGCTCAAAGATCGGGCGGCCCACCACGATCCCATGACGCTCTTTATGGTGCGCACGTTGCGCATATTTTTTCTGACGCGCCATATATCGTTTCGCCAGATTCCCGACGCCATTACGCACGAAGGTCTTCTTGAGGCACTGCCATTTTGTGATCTTTATCTGCGCCAGTTGGGCATTAGCGAGCCAACCGTAGCCGTAGCTGCGCTCAACCCGCACGGTGGGGAGCAAGGTCTATTTGGCACAGACGAAATGGACGTGATTGGTCCCGCCACAGAGGAGGCCATTAACAAGGGCTGGCGCGTGTGTGGACCGGTACCGGCTGACTCCGTATTCAATCAATGCTATGAGGGTCGCTATGACGGAGTGCTATCACTCTATCACGATCAGGGGCACATTGCTGCTAAGACCCTAGACTTTCACGGCACCGTAAGCCTGACTATGGGGTTAAAATTCCTGCGTACTTCGGTAGACCACGGCACGGCCTTTGACATTGCTGGTCGGGGAGTTGCCGATGCACGCGGCATGGTAGAAGCGCTTAAGGTAGCAGGTCAGTATGCCGCTTCAGTGCGGACTAGCATTGATCTAGCGCCTGTGAGCTGACGTACTTATTTAAAGGAAGTACGTTTGATGATGAGGTTAAAACGGAGTTTTGAGAGATTAGAAATCCTCGGGAGTCTCAGGTCGGTGGATAGAAATCTCTTCCTGCCGCCTCTTGTCTTCTTCTTCTCTCTTCGCTTGAAGCTCGACGTCCATTAGGATCGTGTTGTAATCTTGCAGACGTTTTGTCGTTTCCTTAAGCGTTTTGAGTTCTTCTTGCAAACCGCTTACTTTAGTGCGCCTTTTCGGTATTCCATCGTGCGCGCTAGACAACTGCTTGTTTACTTTGTCCAACTGTGCGTGTAGCGGAGGTGCCTTGTCCAGCAGGCTGATCACGGCTTTTGCCACTAGTACAAGACTTGCAGCGACAACGAGGCCAAACAGAACTGGAGCGCTCAATATAGTGTCAATGATTTCCATATTCCGTATGGTACAACATATGAACAAAGATGTAAAGATATGAACAAAGATGTAAAGTAATTAAATCGGGCGAAGATGCGACGATAGGACGGTTAACTTTGGTTGCTGAAAATGTGTCAGTTGTTAGTAGGGTAGCTGGGGTGTTACTAGACGCTGTTTGCGTGCTATCCGATACAGAAGAGCGCGCCTTGCAGGAGCTGAGTCGGACACTGCAAGTAGACTGGGCGTGCCTGCGGTTGGAGCTTACGTTCTTGCGCGCCTCTGCCGTGGATTTGGCGGCAGTAACTGCACTGGGCGAAGGTTCGATTTGCGACGAATTACGTAAGAAAATACATGACCGTTGTCATCGTTTAGTCGGTAAATCAGGTGGTGATTCTGAAGAGGAAATAGGCGAACGTATTGCACAGTACGGACGGATCGTCAAAGATCCACAAAAGACTTCCGGCAGCCTGCGTGATGCGGTGGGTTTCGTCTTTGCCCAACGCTGTACAGACGGTGGTTCTAACGTTGATCTGGCTCATTTGGGCGGGGCGATGTTTGCCGCTTTTTACGAAGAAGTACATCAATTACTTGACGAGATTGATTTTGAGCTTCTGATAGAGGATCTCGCGTGAGTAGAAAAACAGCACACCGCGAAATTTGAAAAGAAACGATTAATGAAAAGAATAGGAATACTTACTGCTGGTGGTGATACGCCCGCCCTCAATGCAACCATCCACGGAGCAGTAGCTCGAGCCAGTCAACTTCGCTTGGAAATATTTGGCTTTATAAAGGGCTTCAATAGTCTACTAAACCCGCGTCTGCCACACGTTCGTCTTAATCCACTCATGCGAGAAATACCCGAGCTTGATGCGACAATCGGTGGCACCGTATTAGGCGCATCGCGCGACTATTTATCCGGCGATGATCCAAAGCAGATGGAGCAGATATACAATCGTCTCAAAGAATTAGGCATTGGAGGGTTAATATGCATAGGTGGTGATGGGACGCTCAATGGACTTCAGCCGCTGACCGAGCGTTTACCCGTTGTGTTGGCTCCCAAGACGATAGACAACGACTTAGGGTTAAACTATCCAAGCGAACCCGACCAATGGTTTCTCGATGAGCAGGGGCACTACCAGTATAAAAATTCTCCTCTTGCTTTTAATCAGGAACACATGATCAATTATGCCACTCCGGGCTACGCAACGGCTGTTTTTGATTCTGCGATGGGCGTTGAGCGGGTGCGTACTACGGCAGAGAGCCACCGGCGTATCGCAATTATTGAGGTAATGGGTCGTCACTCGGGGTACATTGCCCTAGGGTCGGCCTTTGGCCGGCCAGATATCATCCTCGTGCCAGAATCTCCCGTACATATTGATCCATTCGTCGAACGCATAATGGAGCTGTACGAGCTGCAAAAAAACGTAGTCATCGTGTGCGGCGAAGGCATAAAGGACGAAGAAGGTAATGAGCTGGGGGCTGCCCAACACACGACAGACCCCGCGGGCAATATCATTCTTAGCGGCGCTGCTGAAGCGCTTAGATCCATGCTGATAGAGCGGATTGGCGACAAATATTTTGTGAGTCGTCGTCGCGGCGAGTCTGCCAACGCGTCAATCTTTACGCGCAAGGTGGGCCATACTCAGCGTGGCGGACGTCCCGTTCTTTTTGATCGCTTCTATGCTTCACAGTTGGGTGGCAAAGCCGTAGATATGCTGTTGGAGGGACAGAACAATGCCGTATCTGTGCTTCAGTGGGGTCACGAGCGCGGATTTTACGTGGACAGCTTTGAAGGGCATCGCTTACGCGACCGATGGGGTCAGATCCATGCGCGCTTCATGCATCCGTCTTTCTACGATGAGGACCATATGAAGCCGTCGCAGGTGGGCATTGACTATTTGCTGCCCATTTTCACAAACGCTGTTGGGCACGACGACGTTGAGCACATTCGCCGCACGCTTTTTGCATCGGGCAACCTAATGCTGCCTTATCATTCTGTAAATACGGATATCAACAAGCGCATACGCCACTTGGGTAGATAGGAAACGTTTCGCTATTCTCTTTCGGCCATTGAGACTAAATACGTTCCGCGCTGTTTGATCTTTTTGTAGTTGCCAAAGATTTCTCGGAATGTTCGCTTTACGTAATTTTTCAGCCCAGCGATTGTCACCACGTATAGTTTACCTCCGGTGACCAAGTGTTCGCGTGCGTCGTGCAGAATGATCGATAGAAGTTCGTTGCCGACTTTGGCTGGTAGGTTAGATGCAATTCGGTCGAATTTGAGCCCCTTGGGCACGGTGCTCAGTCCGTTACTCAGATAGATCTCACAGTTGGATAGTCCGTTTATCTGCGCGTTTATCTGCGCGTACTCTACGGCTACAAAATCTTTGTCGACCATATGCACAGTGCCCTGTGAACATCGTCGTGCTAGTGCCAAACCAATGGGCCCGTAGCCACAGCCGATGTCCAGACAGACAGCGTCGTCAGACGCTTTTATGCAATCAATGAGTAAACGTGATCCATCGTCGACTCGCTTGGGGTTAAACAGACCCCATGTCGTGTGGAATGTCAATGGGCCATCGTGAAGTGTTTCGCTGAATTCGATATCTCGGCGCAGGGCGTCGGTGTGTTTTGCAGGCATATGTTTTATCTCGCCCTTGTAGGGCATAAAATGGTATATGTCGACTTACGACATAAGATAAGGTATTACATGCTATTTCTGCTTTCACAAAAGGAGCTAGCGCATGAGCTTTCCTGATAACTTTGTTTGGGGTGCGGCCGCCGCATCATACCAAATTGAAGGGGGAGCCTACGAAGATGGCAAGGGACTATCCGTATGGGATATGATGTGCCGTCAACAGGGACGTGTCTACGCGGGGCATACGGGGGATGTGGCCATAGATCACTATCACCGATATAAAGAAGATGTAACCCTAATGAAGCAAATGGGTCTTATGGCTTATCGACTGTCTATCAGCTGGCCGCGCGTGCTGCCTGAAGGCGTGGGACCGGTTAACGAGGCCGGGTTAGATTTTTACGACCAGCTTATCGACGAGCTTGTGGCGGCTGACATCGTTCCCTACGTAACGCTTTTCCACTGGGATTTTCCACATGCGCTATACTGCCGAGGCGGCTGGCTCAACCCGCAGAGCCCAGAGTGGTTTGCCGAGTATGCCGAAGCGGTCGTCGACAAATTGTCCGACCGTGTAAAGCACTGGATGACACTCAATGAACCTCAGTGCTTTATTGGTCTAGGTCTTCTCGATGGTATTCACGCTCCTGGCGATAAACTAGGTTTGGAGGAGGTTCTATTAGCTGGTCACCACACGCTGCTGGCCCACGGCCGTTCGGTGCAGGTAATACGTGCGCGCGCAAAGCTCGAATCTTCTATTGGATATGCGCCAACGGGTAGCCCTGTGATGCCGGCTGACGAAGCAGATAAAGACAACGTAGAGCAAGCTAGGAAGGCAATGTTTGCGGTAAAAAACAGAAACTGCTGGAACATCTCCTGGTGGTCTGATCCGGTTATACTGGGTCATTATCCCGAGGACGGGCTGTCGACCTATGGAAGTGCCGCGCCTAAGTTTAAAAACTCAGATTTTGATATCATGTGCCAGCCGCTCGATTTTTACGGAACGAATATTTACAACGGGTGGACGATTGGCCGCAACGAGCAGGGTCGCTTTCGCCAGGTTGATCGTTCCCAGGGCAATCCCATTTGCGCCAACAAATGGCCAGTAACGCCCGAAGCACTCTATTGGGGGGCGCGTTTCTATCACGAGCGCTACGGACTGCCTATTATCATCACGGAGAATGGACTGTCTAACCAAGACTGGGTTTCGCTTGACGGCAAGGTGCACGATCCGCAGCGCATAGATTTTACCAAGCGCTACCTGTTAGAGTTTAAACGTGCTGGCGAGGAAGGGATCCCTATAGAGGGGTATTTCCATTGGTCTGTATTTGATAATTTTGAGTGGGCTGAAGGATACAAGGAGCGTTTTGGTATGGTTTATGTGGATTACCAGACGCAGGAACGCATTTTAAAGGATTCGGCGCACTGGTACCGAACCGTTATCGAGAGCAATGGGGCAGTGTTAAGCCCTAAATAAAATGAAAATAACGAATCATCGACTGGAAGGTAGAAGTATTGACTACCGCGAGTCGCCCAATCAGGGCGCATCCTACGCTCCCGGTGCGTTGGACACGATCATTATACACTACACGGCAGGGGCCGACGCCGAGTCATCTATTCGCACGCTTAGTGACACCGAACGTAAAGTCTCAGCGCACTTAGTTGTTGGACGTGATGGTTCGATAACCCAGATGCTGCCTTTTGACACAATCGGCTGGCACGCGGGCGTGAGTAAGTGGGGTGATCGCGAAGGTTTCAATAAATATTCTATTGGTATAGAGATCGATAATGCCGGTCAGCTAGAGGAAAAAGACGGCCAGTATGTTTCGTGGTTTGGCCAGGCCTATCCGCCGGAAGAGGTCGTGCGCGGAGTGCATCGCAACCAGACTGAATTGACTTGCTGGCACCGCTTTTCCGAAGAGCAGGTGCGTGTCGTTGAGGATCTGTGTCGATTGCTGATTGCCGAGTACGGCATTCGCCACATACTCGGTCACGAAGAGATTGCTCCCGACCGCAAAATAGATCCGGGCCCAGCCTTCCCACTCGATGATTTCCGAGCGCGCCTGCTCGCGCCCCCTATGAAGCTCGCCGACCCGGTAGTTCCGCTGGTGCGTCGTCAGGATAAGCCCATTAGGATCACCGCGATAAAACCCTTTGTCATCGACGCGGGCGTCTTTGTAAAAGTAGAAACGGATGCGGGAATTTACGGGCTCGGAGAGGCGGGTATGAAACGCCGGGGACGCGCCATCGCCGAGACGATTCACAGCATGACCCCCGACTTAATTGGCCAAAATCCTTTTCGCATTGAACATCTGTGGCAAGTGATGTTTCGCGGTGGTTTTTTTCCTGGCGGCGGTGTGCAAACCAGCGCTGTGAGCGCCGTCGATATTGCGCTTTGGGACATAAAGGCCAAAGCGCTGGATGTGCCGGTCTACGAGCTTTTAGGCGGACGAGTGCGCGACCGCGTTGTCTGCTACCCGCACAACGGTGATCCAAAGGATATCGACAAGCTGATTGAAAGTTGCACAAAGACGCGCGATGTAGGTTACCGGTTCGTGCGCTGGGGTCTGGTCGACCCAGAGGGCGATGCGAATGTGCTCGAACCGTCGCGCGCCGTGCGTTTTGGTATTGATCAGGTTCGCGCCGTGCGCGAGGCTTTGGGCGACGAAGTCGAAATCTGCGTCGACGTGCACACGCGTCTCGATCCGTCAGCCGCGATTCAGTTTTGTAAAGGCGTAGAGCAGTACCGCCCATTCTTTATTGAAGACCCGATCCGCAGCGAAAGTAGCGAGAGTCTGAGGTTGGTGCGCCGGCACACTTCTGTACCGCTAGCCGTCGGTGAACAGTGGGCCGGAAAATGGGCATTTCGGCAGGTGATCGAAGAGGAGCTAATGGACTATGCGCGCGTCGATCTGTGTATTGCTGGCGGGCTGACGGAAGCGCGGAAAATCGCCGGATGGTGCGAAACGCATTATATCCATCTCGCACCGCACAACCCGCTTGGGCCAGTATCGACGGCTGCGTGTGCCCACCTGTGCTTTGCCTCTCCATTGGTCGGTGTTCAAGAGTGTCCGCGCCCGCCCGGCACGGCACACACGGATGTTTTTCCCATACAGGTGCCCTTTGCTGACGGCCACTTATTGCCGCCTGAGAGAGCTGGCTTAGGCGTTGAGCTGAACGACGACGCACTCGTCGAAGGCGAACCGCGCGCCGGCGCGGGCATCTGGTTTGTGCGTGAAGACGGCTCCTACACAAACTGGTAGTAGAGTTTGATGACTCGGAGCAGACGTTTAACCGTAAAGCCAGTCCAGCGTTGAAATGGCGCCCTTCAGCGACATGCGGTCTCGCCCTAGCCTGCCTGGAGGATTGGGGTCGGCCATAGTCGATGTGAAATAAGAAATGATGAAACGTCTATCAGATAGGTGAGTGCAGGCAACGTTGCTAAACTCGGTGTCTGGATCGTCTTCGATATTTTTCATGTGGGTCCAGCTGTGTCCTTCGTCGCGCGAGATGGCTACCGTCAGTGGGGTGCGTTTTCCGCTGTGGTCGTAGGTATGGTCATAGGTGGCGTTGTTCCAGACCAACAGCAGATCGCCCGTAGTCGGAATACGCGTCAGGCTCGGCATGGACTCGCTCGCGCTCAGCCCGCTAGCCTGGGGGTGTGACCAACTCAGTCCGCGGTCAGTAGAACGGGCGAAAAACACGGAGCCCAGCTGGTTGCGCATCGCCATGACTAGCTGACCAGAAGTGGTCTCGGCAATATGGTTTTCCATTGTTCCGCGCAGGGGCAGGGTAACCAGCTGGCCCGGTCCGTTTGGTGCAGCCCAAGCGTGCCCGTTATCGTCGCTTACAAAGCATCCCGAACTCGAAGTACACTTCGGGTAGCTTCCCCAGACGGGTACAAACTCACAACTCTTAAGCAGTCGTCCATCAGATAAAAGGGTGAAGGTATGGTTGGCGCATCCATAGGGTTCGTGATCCCACAGC
>CAXGPR010000109.1:0-10803 GCA_964011675.1 uncultured bacterium | reverse complement strand
GCAAAACAAGGGAACACAATTTCACTGCTTAACGCTCGGCGATTATAGTAACGAGCAAGTCTTGAGTTTTTTTGACACTAACTGGTCCTACGACCCTAAGGAGAAAGGTGTTATTCGCTCTCTGACAAGAGGGTTGGAAGACATTTCTAGCGCTAGATAGTGACTCAGGTGCTCGGAGAGAAAATCAGGTTCGAAGTAAAATTTTTGCTATTTATCTTCAATGTGATATTTGCCTGAAAATTCCATTCAGCTTCAAATGCAACAACTATATTCTGTGCTCAGTACAAGGAAGTAATTAAGTGATTGAGCAAATACTTAACAAACGGCCTAAGCTATACCTTCCCGCAGAAAAATAAGTAACTCTTTACAACTTGCCGCGAAATACAAATAAAAGATGAATGTTATGTAATGTTAGCTAATTTTGAACCCTTTTATCAGTAGCGGATTTGGAAATAAATACTGATGAAAACTCACAGCAAAAATCTCTTTCACCAGCTCTACATAACATTATTCCATAGAAAAAACAATCCTCCGTTTCGTGTTTTAAGCATAAATCAATAAAAATTATTTTAACTTCCGTAAATCCATATTATTTTAAGAATCGACTTAAACTACTCTGACTATGTCCTCATAACTACTTTATTTGCCGCTTTTGCGTCACTGGTTTAATTGACGAGGTATTTTCATAATGGAACCCAAAAACGATTTAGTAAAAAATCGCACCACAATTAACGCAGAGCAATTGTACAAAGACGCAGAATCAATATCGGCTCTTTGGATGGCAAATGACGATGATGGAATTTGTCTATTTCGTGGAGAAGTAATAGAAAGTGACTCTCCCGGATCTGGGCGTTCAGACAATCCAGAAATTAAACCCTTCATTTGCGTTGACGGACAGATAGAGATTCGAAAGACTTTATACATCGAAGATTCAACTTGCGAATCAGCACAAATAGGATTCATTGCAATAGAAGACAAAGATAATCTTGCAACTCTCCGTCTTCAGGTTAACGGTGTAGAAATCTTTCGTCCATCCTCTTCTATATCAGAACCAGAATCTCTCCAGTACACAAAATTAGCTTGTAGCCGTTGGTACTACGTTAGTATACCTAAAGAAACGTTGCATTCCGGACACAACGATATCTGCTTTAGTTCTGTTGATGGTAAAGTTGGTTGGCAACTAATGGTGGCTGACTATCGAGAATTTAACAAGGGAGCAGAAAAAAAAGATAGCTTACCCACAGATAGCCATTTTAGCGTAGATAGTGGCAAATCGTGGAGCCGTGAACGTGGAGAATACGTAATACGCTGTTTATTGGACCGTCACCTGCCAGCAGGACAATTGGTTAGTCGTGTTTTTAATTGCACAGATCAGCAAAATGATCCAGTGCTAACAGAAGTGAACATAGAGTCTTTATTTTTCGACTGGAATATGTGCGAATCAGCTGGTGGAAATATCCATTTTTATTTTCGAACAGGATCAACCGAAGCATTAAGAGACGATACATGGTCTTCTTGGGAGAAATGCGAGCGTAACAAACTAATTAATAGCTCATTAGGCCGTTATGTTCAGACACGTGTTGAATGGAGAACAACCGATTTACTCAATTCACCAAAGCTAATAAGCATCGAATTCAACGCCTGCTTTTGCCGCATGAGCCATGGAAATTATCGGATAGCAGCCTATCGAAATCCACAGATACTACGATCGTCTTACGAGATGCATTTTGAAAATCCTACAACTCCTGCACTTCAAAAACTTCGTAAAGAATGTGAACTCGACTCAGTAGTTGCTGGAGCACAAACAGAATTTGAAATGATACAGCGTCTTCACCGTTGGGCATATCATATTCCATTGGATAACGAACGATCTTCACATACTCCATGGGATCCTAATGAATGGGTAGATATTCGCCGCGATAAAAACTGTAATATTTTAATGAACGAGTATGGGAAAAGACGGCGTGACAAGATGTGTCTCTATCCTAACGTAGTTTTAGCTGCAGCTTTACAAAGTTTCGGTATTCCAGCTCGCCATTTGAATTTTCACAGCGAAGGCATGACCGGGCACGAAATATGCGAAGTATGGTCTAATGATCACGACAAATGGATACATTTAGACGCAACACGCGACTATTATTGGTACGATCGTAAAACATTGGTTCCGCTAGATACTGAGGAAATACATAGAGTACTCGTGGATAGGCTTGACGACACTGAAACATGGAAGCGACCATACTTATTCTATCAAGATCTTGAAAAATTAGTAGAAAATCTTCCTATCGTTTGTTGGGAAGGCGATTACGAACACTCAGTTAGTTCCGGCGATCAAGGAGCTTATTTTCTCTTTCGTAGTTTTTGTCACTTCAGAATAATACCACGTTTTGATGTCTTTAGTCGACAATTTCCCATTCCCGTTAGTCAAGGAACAGAGGTTTGGTCTTGGAACGGCTACCTAAATTGGGCTGAAGACAAAGTGCCACCTCTGAAACATTTCTCAAATCACACTAACAGACGAGCAGATTTCTACCCAACATTAAATCAAACACGATACACTGCAACATACAAAAAAGGCAAAGAACAGCTCGTCATGTGTCTTGAATCATCGACGCACGATTTTGCATTTTTTGAAGTACGCTTAAATCGTAAAAGGTGGGAAGAAAAACCTAATTCTTGGGAATGGGATTTAAAAAAAGGTTTAAACACAGCGGAAATGCGCTCTGTCAATGGCTCTGGACAGGCAGGTGTAATTAGTATGTTAAGTATTGCAAATTAATTAGTCAGTGTAATCAAAAAATTTAATCGTACTGAATTAAAACACACTATTTCAAATAAGAAAATAAGCGGTTGGCAACATTCATGCGCTTATTGTACCAACTTTTTTAAATGGCTTGAAATAAACATCAAATCCAGGAGAATAAAAACTGTTCGAATAAACATAGTCTTTGACACCGAACTCATCGTTTAACGATTCTACATAATCCAATTCTTCCACATTATGCAAAACCCAAGGCTCGTGTAGTACCTGTCCCCTCAAAACAAATTTTTTATCTTGAGTAAATAGAAAATATCTGTCAGTTATGAATTTATCTCTGTCATTTTTGACTCTACTTTGCCCTATTTTAAAACTCAATTCCGCATGGTTAGATTTAAATTGGTAGAAATTCTCATTCTTCCGTAAGTGCATATTCGAATATCTGTATGGCAGGTGAAAGAAATTACGAGCTACAAAGTTTGCTATCCGATGATTTGAATCAAGTGTGAAAAAATAAATTCCTGGTACATCTTCATATGTCACATATGTTCTCAAGTTGAGTTCGTTTAGTCGACTAAATGGTAGAGAAGGAGTGAATGGAAAACTGACATCAGACATTTGAAAGGGCACAATGCTAGTGAAATAATACCCTTGGAAAGAATCGAGTTTTAAATGTTGCGGAACAATTTTTCTTAGGTTTCCATATGACGTAATGAAATTGAGAAAGAAAAGGTTTCCCCAAGTTTGCGATATTATCCAAGAGCCGCGTTTCATTCTATTTTCTCAATAAAAATATCAGACTAAATTGCTTCCAAAAAAAAGTATTACCTAATCGCCATAATATCAGAAAGAAGGGATGGACGTAGCTTCTTAAAACTATTTTTATACCATTTTTGGTCTTAAAAAACTCCAGCAGCACTGGCCTGACAATCCTAAAGCTAACTATGTAACTTCCGTAATAGTAATGTAGCGCTCTGTATGTTTCCGAGATGTCGCCGATTTCTCCAGGTAAATTTAACAAAGGTCCGTGGTGAATATTTTTTTCTCCAATATGAAACGTGCCTACTGTTTGTTCAGACTCAAATTCTACCCTATATGGTGGTATCTGTCCATCTACAAAAGTTTCTCTTTGTTGAAGCTTATGCCAGAAAATGTCTTTTTTTTCTGTAGGGATCTTGAATTCAGCCTCAAAAACATCTTCACACATAAATGATGGACGTTTAAAATTCAAATAGTTTTGCATCCTAATTGCTCACAGTTATCGCGAACTTTTATGTGTTTGAAGAATAAATGTCTTTTACGCACGAGCACATGTTTGATTATATACGAAAAACCAATATTGTGTAATGCATAAAATTACTATTCATAGCAGAGCATGCCGCACTACTAACAATCCACTGAAGCTATTTAAATCGACGACGTAATACGCTTTTCGTTTTTAAGTACGCACAGACACTTTATTTTCTAATCGATTCAAGGTTAGGATTTTAAACACACACCTGATTCCAGTGCTTTTGAGCGGCGGCACCTACCTGCTCGGAGTTCCATCGCTCTAAGACTTTGTAATGACCGGTTTCCGCCTCTGCGTGAAATGTAGGATTGGAAGCAGCACTGTAACAACAGATGAGGGCCCAGCGCGAATATTCGCTTTCGTTAGGATCTGAACGATGCAATAAATTGCTGTGAAAAAACAGCACCGTACCCGGATCCATCTCGCAATATACCAGTTCCAGTTGCCTTTCTACGTAACTCATGCGCTCCATGTCAGCACCTGTCTGATCACCTGACTTACTGTGTTCTATACGTCCGAGCTTGTGCGATCCCTTAAGCACCTGCAGACAACCATTTTCACGATTAGCTCTGTCGACGGCAATCATGCACGAAGCCATATCAGCGCGCAGGAAGTTGGCATACCAATAGCCGTAGTCCTGATGCCACTCCCACGCTCCGCCCACTCGAGGCTCTTTAAGCATCATTTTGTGATGGTAGTGAAAAACCTCTTCGCCTATCAGCTGTTCCATGGGCTCTACGATGGCACGATGACGCGCATAGGCGCTGTATACGCTGTCAGGCAAGTCGTAGCGCAGCGACAGGCGACTTACCTTGCCAGCGCTATCCAGCCGATCGTTCGCATTGTCCTGAAGCGCCTGGTCTGCGCGCGCGATAGCCAGCACTTGGTCCATATCTTGTCGAGGAAAAAAATTGGTCAGCAGCAGAAAACCCTCTTCTTCGTACTGCGCAATCTGTGCTGCGTCCAGCGTGTAATCCGTCATATTGCCCCCCTGAATCATCTACGTGTAACCAAAACCTAGCTAACGTCTAATCTGGCAAGAAGTGTAGTCTAATACAACTTCTTCTTAATCTATTTTATATCCATGCGCTATCCTACTTGGCTACACCAGTTAAGCAACTTATTTTCCCTTCACACACGATTGTAAACGGCGATAGGAAAATTTTATGAACGACAGTACGATCACTCGCTACGAAGACGTAGAGACAGAAGATATACCGCGCGATCTGCGCTTTCATCCCAGCGATCCAAACCGGGCACAAACACTCTCATATGAGCAGGTAGAAGCGTATAACCACGATGGCTATGTCAAGGGAATGCGCATATTCAGCAGCGAAGAGATAGACGATATACGCGCATATTTTGATGCGCTTCTGTCGCGCGTCTTAGAATCCGGCGGCGATTCCTACTCGATATCCACCGCACACGTGAGCTATGGCCGCGTGTGGGATCTGCTCAACGACAAGCGCATCGTTGCTCACGTTAAAGATATTCTCGGGCCAGACGTCATTGGCTGGGGGTCGCACTTTTTCTGTAAAATGCCGCGAGACGGCAAGCGCGTCTCCTGGCATCAAGACGCGTCCTATTGGCCAATGTCGCCTTCCAAAACCGTGACAGTCTGGTTGGCCATTGACGACGCCAACACGCAAAACGCCTGCATGCGCTTTATACCCAGAACGCACCAGCACGGGCACATGACATACCATCTGAGCGAGAAAGACGAGAACAACGTGCTTTTTCAAACCGTGCCCAACGCCGAAGAGTATGGTGACCCAATCAACGTCACGCTGAGAGCAGGCGAGATTTCCATGCATTCGGACATGCTTTTACACGGCTCTGAAGCCAACCAATCTGATCGAAGGCGCTGCGGACTGACCCTTCGCTACTGTGCAGCTGACGTGCGCGCCATGCAGGGCTGGCATCTAAAAGGCGTCGTCGTAACCGGTCAAGACCGCGAAGGCCACTGGGGAAATCCCGCCCGTCCCGAAGAGGACTAACTGCATTGAATGGCCCCTTTTTTACCCTGACAGACCCCGCTGCCACCAATACCACTGTCAGCGGTGCCAAGGGAGCCGCCCTAGCACATATGAAGCAGGCAGGCCTGCCCGTACCCGACGCTTTTATCGTCCCGACAGAGACGTTTCGCTCAGCAATCGACGACCTGCCCAAGCAAGCGATAAACGCATTGAAAAAAGGGCCTTCCAACGCGAATCACATCGTCACCGACGGGCTGCGTAACGGAACCCTATTCAACTCTTGGCTCGATGCTCTAGGAGAGGCCTATGCCGCATTGGGCAGCCGAGCCGTCTCGGCTCGGTCTTCCTCAACGGCTGAAGATTTAGCCGAAGCAAGCTTTGCCGGTCAGTATGAGACCGTGCTCAACATAGTCGATTTAAACAAACTGGTAGACGGTATAGGTCGCGTATGGGCCTCGCACTTTTCACCCCACGCTCAGGCCTATCGCAAGCGACACCGTATTCCCGAAGAAGGAAGCGCTATGGCCGTCGTCGTGCAACGGCAGATCGCTTCTCGCGCGTCGGGTGTCCTTTTCACACGCGACCCACAAAGCGGCGCCAAACGCTGCGTAATCTCTGCAGCACTCGGTCAAGGCGAGGGCGTGGTGTCGGGCCGCGCACCGACTGATCACTGGGTCGTCTCGCCGGCAGATGGCACCGTTCTATCGGCCGAGATTGCGAACAAGTACCTGCGCATTGAGGCTCGCGCGGAAGGAGGCCTCAATACCGGAGAGGTCGAAGCAGAGCAGCGCAGTGCACCCGCGCTCCAGCCGGAGCACATTGCTCAACTCACCCAGCTGGGCGTGCGCATTGAGGCGCTCTTTACCGGAGCACAGGACATCGAGTTCGCCGTAGACGAGGCCATCCACATACTGCAGGCACGACCCATTACCACCGTAGAAGAGATCGCCGAGCCGGATGAGCCGTGGGAAGAAGGCTTAGATACAACGCACTGTTGGACAAAGGAGCGGGGACCGTTTACGCGCTTAGAGCAGGACTATATGGTAGAGTACATGGCCCATGCGCGCGCCTGCTACAAAGAGGTCGGATCTCGCATGACGGCAAAGCACCTTTACCACCTGTGCAACGGCTATATGTATACGCGGGGCCCGGAGGTTGAGCCCGATGAGCTAGCTCGCCGCCACGACGCGCAAACGGAGCGCGTAGACGCCTGCACGGAGCGCGGCACGACGTATTTTGAAGCGGTGCAGCGCGGAATTATAGAAAATAGACTCGCCGAACTCAGAACGCAGCGCCGCCGGGCTAAGAGTCCAGCCGATCGCGTATCCTATCTCGATTCCTGCCTGCGGATGCTCGGCTACGTAGCCGGACACCTACACTGGTCTATGGGACGACCCGAACCCTTACCCGGCTGGCACGAGGAATACGAGGCGTTGACCGGCCGGCCGCAACACGAAGCCAACACGTTCTTACAAGCCATTGACAACCGCATGACGCGCTTAGTAGGCCAACTGCGCAAGCTGGCGCGTATCGTTCAATCCGATTCCACCCTGCACACACTCTTTCGGGAGAGGCGATTTGATGAACTGGATCGGCCTGCAACTTGGCCAGCGGGACGGCATTTCCAAACCCGCTTCAGGGCCATGTTAAAAACGCACGGACTGCGCAGCGGCCGCGGCTATGGATCGAGCAGTAGCTTCCAGACGCCGACTTGGAATATGGATCCACGCGTTCCCCTCGACATAATCGCCACCTATGCAGAGCAAGACCTCGACACACTCGACAGGTTCGAGCACGAGGCACGCAGGGAGCGCTACAACGCGACGCGACGCCTACGGCGCCAGTTTGCCAGAGATACCGAGCAGCGAACGCGCTTTGAGGGCGCGCTGCTGCGCGGACAGCTGCACGTGCGCTTTTTAGAAGACCACAATTACTATATGGAACAGTGCAGCGGCGGCACGGCGCGCGAGGCCATAGACGCCGTCGGCCAAGACCTAGTCAACCAAAACGCGGTCGACGCATCCGACGACGTCTTTCATTTTTCTCTGGCTGAACTGCGCGCCTTAGCAACTACAGCGCATCCAGCCGACCAGCGCGCGCTCATCGCAGAGCGTAAGAGCGAGTTTGAGAGGCGACAGCGCATGCAGCCACCGGATACGCTGGGCGCAGACCCCGCAGAAAAACCCCAGGAGGAGCGCGAAAAAGTCGAGCAAGGTCGGCAGGGCAACAGACTCATAGGCGCCAGCGCATCAAGCGGGCGCGCAACCGGACGCGCCGTGCTTATCGAATCCGGCCAGCGCCCCCGCATACACCCGGGCGACATTCTAGTCGCTGGCAACGTCGGACCAGAGTGGACCCCGGCCTTTGCCGTGCTCGGCGGGATCGTCTTGGACGAGGGGTCCCTTTCGCAGCACGCCGCCATTGTCGCGCGCGAATACCGCATCCCCTCCGTTATGAAAACACGCGAGGCCACCCGTCATATTGTCGAGGGGCAGCACATTGTCGTAGACGGCGACCAGGGCATCGTAGAGCTAGAACCCAATGAAAAATGAGAGGTGAATCAACATGAGCGACATCGCACCAAAAAACTACGTAGTATACCGCGCGGCCACTCCCATTGTCGTAGACGGCCATCTCAACGACGGTCCCTGGAAGGCGGCGCCCTGGACCGACCTCTTTGTCGATATTGAGGGCGATGCCAAGCCGCTGCCGCGCTTTGCCACGTGCGTCATGATGCTGTGGGACGACGAGTACTTCTATTTTGCAGCCGACATGGAAGAGCCGCACGTCTGGGGCACACTAACCAAGCGCGATTCGGTAATTTGCAACGACAACGACTTTGAGATCTTTATCGATCCCGACGGAGACGGCGAGCACTATATGGAGTTTGAAATGAATCCGCTTAATGCCGCGTGGGATCTCTACCTACCCAAGGCCTATAACAAAGGCGGCAAAGCCGATCACGACTGGGATTTTGAAGGCATCAAACACGCCGTGCAGATCGACGGGACGCTCAACTGCGCCGACGATATCGATCGCGGCTGGAGCGTCGAAGTCGCCATTCCTTGGACCTCCATGAGCGAGCATGCCGGCTGCGACTGTCCGCCCAAGGCGGACGACCAGTGGCGCGTCAACTTTTCGCGCGTCGAGTGGGCGTTCGACTATCACAAGGGAGGCTACCTGCGCCGCGAAGGCGTTCCCTGCGACAATTGGGTGTGGTCACCGCAGGGCGACATCAATATGCACGTACCAGAAATGTGGGGATACGTGCAGTTTTCTTCCCTTGCCGCCGGACACGGCGAGGAAGCATTCGTGCAGAAATAAGACCTACTCTTGATACGGGAGCAACAGAAAACACCCATCTAAGAGATGGCAGCACGCAATATCCTACGTGAAATAGCGCCGGCGAAAGTAGAACGCCACGTTGACGAGGCCGATCAGCACCGGAACCTCTACTAGCGGGCCGATCACCGCGGCAAACGCCGCTCCAGAGTTGATGCCAAAGACGGCAATAGCTACGGCGATAGCGAGCTCGAAGTTATTGCTGGCCGCCGTAAAGGACAGCGTGACCGTCCGCTCATAGTCGGCCCCGCTGCGATGGCCCAAGAAAAACGAAATCAAAAACATCAACACAAAGTAGATGAGCAGCGGCACGGCGATACGCAGCACGTCAGAGGGAATCTGCACGATGTTTTCGCCCTGCAGTGAAAACATCACCCAGATGGTAAAGAGCAGCGCAACGAGCGTCAGAGGACTGATGCGCGGGATAAATTCGTTTCCGTACCACTCGCTGCCCTTGGCCCGTACGAGGACAAAGCGCGTCAGCATACCGGCAAAAAATGGAATGCCCAGATAGATGGCGACGCTTTCGGCAATCTGACCCATAGAAATTTCTACGAGCGCGCCCGGCAGGCCAAAGAGCGGCGGCAGGAGCGTGATAAAGACGTAGGCATAGACCGAGTAAAACACGATCTGAAAAATCGAGTTAAAGGCCACTAAACCCGCCGCATATTCCGAATCACCGCAGGCCAGTTCGTTCCATACGATGACCATGGCAATGCAGCGCGCCAAGCCTATCATAATTAGACCGACCATATAGTCGGGGTAATCGGCCAGGAAAAGGATGGCCAGCGCAAACATCAGCACCGGGCCAATCACCCAGTTTTGCAGCAGCGACAGTCCTAAAATCCGCGCGTTACGAAAGACGCCGCCCAGCTCTTCGTACTTGACCTTGGCTAGCGGTGGATACATCATCAGCACCAAGCCCACGGCAATGGGAATCGAGGTTGTTCCGACCTGGAAACCGGTAATCACGTCAACGAGTCCGGGCGCAAAATAGCCCGTGCCGATGCCGATGGCCATGGCCAAAAAAATCCACAGCGTTAGAAAGCGATCTAAAAAAGACAGCTGGCGCGGTGCTCCGTTCATCCTTTGTCTCCCGTTGTTTCGAGAACCTGTGGAAGCGTCTCCACGTAGGCGCGGATATCGTCACGCACGCGGCGATAGTGAGCAAAGGCTTCCTCTTCGCTAGCTGCCTCACGTGCCAGTTTTGGCGGATCGTCAAAGCCTCGGTGCACAACTCGCGTCGCCCCTGAGAAATGAGGGCAGTGTTCGTCGGCATGGCCGCATACGGTCACCACCCAGTCAAAGGCAATATCGGGCAAATCCTCGACGCACGTCGACGCTTGGCCCGATATGTCGACGCCAGCTTCGGCCATGGCACGAACGGCATGTGGATTGAGTCCGTGCGCCTCAATGCCGGCCGAATAAACCTCGAATAC
>CAXGPR010000108.1:0-10819 GCA_964011675.1 uncultured bacterium | reverse complement strand
CGCCGCCGCCGTGTCCGGCGCGCGTAGCGGCTTCGTGGTGGGTGGGAAAGTCGGGTTTATAGACCGTTTCGACGGGCTCGCCCTTGCGCTTTTCCCATGGCTCACGCCAGACGCGCAGGCGCTGTTTGTCGCCGTGCCGCGCGTTTTCCATTAGCCCTCCATTGCCGTGAATGCGCACGTAGTTGCCGTGCCCGCGCAGGCCGCCGTGCAGCGATTTGAGCACGGCGCCACTGTCCATTCTGCAGATGATGACCGAGGCCGTATCGGCGCGTCCGACGTGCTGCGTTTTGCTCGGATCGCCGTAGTCGTAGGGCACGGCAAAGCCGTTGACTTTTACCGGGCGCGTGTCGGTTATATACATGACGGGCGCGACCGAGTGCGTGCAGTAGTAGGTAGCCGGTATCCAGTTGCGCCAGTGGTCGCGACCGCAGCTGCGCGCCAGCTTTACCTCGGGCGGATCGGGATGGATGTACTCGCCTTCGCCGTAGGTAAACTCGCCGATGGCCCCCTTTTGGTAGAGGCGGCGCATCTCTTGGTTATACACCATGTAGGGATAGTTTTCGGCAAAGAGATAGATCTTGCCGCTCCGTTCGACGGCGCGGGCCAGCGCAACGCCTTCGCCCAGCGTGTGGCAGGCCGACGTCTCGCTCATGACGTGTTTGTCGGCCTTGAGCGCCCGGATGGCAAAGGGGGCGTGCTCGTGGAAGTAGTTGGCCAATACGACCGCGTCCATATCGTGCGCCAAAAACTGCTCGTAGTCGACGTAGGTCGCCACGCCTAGGGCGGTCCCCTCGGCCTGCAGCCGCTCTTCCCACGTATCGCAGATGGCCACGAGCTCCATGCCGGTGGCCTGGGCTGCACGCATAAAGGAGCGTCCGCGGCCTACGCCGACCACGCCTACGCGGATGGGGGATTTTTTTCGGGCCATAGCGTTCTCTGTCCGTTAGTAGATGGGCGCGTGGCCCGTGAGCTCGGCGATCTCTTCTGTGAGAGCGTCGATCAACTGCTCTAAGCAGCCCTGATCCAGCGAAGAGGGCTCCTGCTGGTACAGGCCCGTGCCGTAGCTGTCGCGCGTGAGCAGATAGGCGACCTGCGTGTCTCCGGCAATGGGCGAGATCAAGAGGAAGAGTGAGGGAAAGCGCCGGCGCAGGGCCTCGGTTAGCCAGCTGTAAGGTTCGGCACCGGTCGTTACCCATACGGCGTCCCCCAAAACGTGCAGACTAAAGTGAAAGGGGAAGGTGCCGCCCTCGGGGAGCTTGGCAATCCGGCCAAGCCAGCGTCGGCAGCGCTCGGCGCGTGCGCCCAGATCGCGGGCGGCTATCGGATCGCCCTGCTCGTCGGCCTGCTCCTGCTCGTGGGTAAATTCTGCTAGCTGCTCCTGCAGCTGCTCGGCGCTGGGCAGCGCTATGAGCGGCAGGTCGACCGTGCTATAGGCCGCGCTGAAGCGGGCGCTCTGCTGCCGTCGCTCCTCGCCGTGCGCCCGCCAGGTCCAGGTGCCAATGGTCGCGCCCGATATGACGGGTCCGGCGTAGGCAAAGTCGTGCTGCGGTAGCCCCATGCCGTAGAGCACGGACAGAGCTGCGTGGCCGACCTGTTTGCCGTTTCGATCGGCGACGTCCGTGTCGCCGACAAAGCCTTCGCGCGGTCCGAGGTCGCCGCAGGGGGCCTGAAAGAAACAGCAGGGCGCATCTTGGTCGGCTTCGACCACTTCGCGCAGGGCGCCGACAAAATCCGGGCTGATCAGCGTATTGTCCCAGGCCAGCGTCGTCGGATGACAGGCGTAGTGAACGATCAGCAGCTGCAGGGCGCCGTCTCCGTCCGTCACGCGGGCGATGGAAAGTCTGTTCTCAATCGTCCGGTCGGGGTTGTGTCCCGTGGTATAGAGGCCGTTTTCTGTGTCCCAGTAGTCTCTATTGCTGGCCATGTCGCAGCGGCCGGCTCCATAGGAGATCGATGCGTCGGCTAGTTTGGCAAGCGCTTCTCCCGTCGCTTCGGTTGCGCGCTGTGAAACGTTCTGCAGATAGGGTGCGATCAGGTGACCGCCCGGCATCGACTGCCGGTTCGCTTCAAAAAAGCCGGCCGAGTGCGAGTGCGAGTGGGTGACGACGACGCGTTCGGCCGGCACGCTGGCCGCTGCGGCAACGGGTGCCACGAGTGCCTCGCGCTGCTCGTTGTTGAGGTGGACGAAATCGGTCTGCACGCGCACGTGTCGCTCGTCCGTGTCGCCGCCCAACGGCTCGAGGATCAGCACGTCTATGTGTAGAGGGCGATGAACGCCGGTGGCCGCGTCGTGCCGCGCCGCGCCCCACATGCGGTGGTAGATGCCTACGGGCGGCGTGATGTCGCGCCGCGCATAGCCTAGGCGCAGGCGAGACGTTGGGGTGTTGACCTGAGTGGTAGACATGGGGCCTCGAGTTGGTTTGGAGCGGTTAAGCCACGCGCCAGCCGATGGACTGGCCAGCGTACATGGGCACGACGTCGCCGTAGCGCGCCGGCACGGTGCAGGGCTCGTTGATTAAGCGCACTTCTTTGGCCGGGGGCGTAACGCCGTAGACGCGCTGCGCGGTGTCAGATACAAAGGCCTGCAGCGTGCCGGACGTGCCGTGCGCGGCAAAGAGATCGGCGAGGACGGCCAGCGCGATGGGGGCGGTAAACACGCCGGCCGCGCAGCCGCAGCACTCCTTTTTGTCGATGGGATGGGGCGCCGAATCGCTGCCAAACATCAGCTTGGGATGGGCCGACAGGGCGGCCTGCAGCAGGGCGTCGCGATCTTCGGGGCGCTTGGCGATGGGCTTGCAAAAGAGGTGGGGGTTGAGCAGGCCGCCGGCCACGTCGTCGAGCGTGATGATCAGGTGCTGCAGCGTCACGGTGGCGTGCAGATTTTCGTAGCGATCGAGCAGCGCTACGGCCTCGGCGGTGGTGATGTGCTCCATGACGATCTTTAACCGCGGAAATTGTTCAGCCAGCGTTTCATACGTGGGCAGGAAGACGCCCTCGCGGTCCATGACAAACGCGTCGGGGTTCTCGCCGTGCACAAGTAGGGGAATGCCCATTTCTTGCATAATTGCTAGCGTCGTTTCGGCATCAGCCACCGACTTTACGCCGCCCTCACTGTTCGTCGTGGCACCGTCCGGATAGAGCTTGACGCCGATGATTTGGTCCTTCAGAGCGGCTAGCTCTGATTCGCTATAGGAGCGAAAAAAAAGCGTCATATAGGGGTCGAAGACACGATCGCCGACGGCCCGCTGCACTTTGGCTGTATACCAGGCGAGGCGTTCGGCATCGGCCACGGGCGGAACCAGATTGGGCATGATCACGCCGCCGGCAAAAGTATCGGCGCTCAGTGGAGCGACCCGGTCGAGCATGGCGCCTTGGCGAAAGTGAATGTGCATATCCAAGGGCGAATGCAGTAAAATTTCAGCACACATAGGAATGGATTCTCCGTCGGTTAGGTCTGTGCAGCGGCTTCAAACTCAGCCGCGTCTCGGGCGTTCAGTCCGCCGCGCACGAGTGCTTCCCAAGCGCGTACCGGAGAATGACCGAGCACGTCGTGCAGTCGATCGCGCAGCGCCTCCGCTGTTGAATTATCTTTGGCTCGTATGTGGGCGAGGCGGGTGAGCGCGTCCATGGCAAAGCCCACGCAAATAACGTTCTGATCGCTGCGCACAACTTCTTCAAGCGCCTCAATGGTCGACGGCAGGGCCTTGCCCAATGCGTCTGGGCCGTGCGACGATAGAATGACCAGCGACCAGAGCGCGTTCTCGCGTACGGCTGAGCGCACCAGCTCGAAGCGCGCCTGTCCGTAGTCCACGCCGCCGCCTTCGCAGATATCGCACTCGTCGGTGGGGCGCACGTACTTGATGCTGCGTCCCTGGGCCCGGTCCATGGCCGGGCGGTTTTCCTCGCGTCCGAGACTGGCCGTCAGCGCCGCGGCGCAGGCGGGAATGTGCTCGCTGCCGGTGCCGGTGCCCGCGGCGCGTCGACCGAGACAGCCGATGGTGCCGGCTGCTACTGAACGCACGTGCACAGAAGAGTCTTCCTGCAAAACGGCTGCGACGGCCTCGAGCACGTCGCCTGAAAGATCGGCGGCATCGCCCAGACCGTGCACGCCAGCCTTACGTACCCATTTGGCCGGAGAGGCGACGGCGCGAAGAAAGCACCCTGCCGATGTATTTCCGACGGCGATTAGGCCGCACGTGGCGGCACGGCGCACGCTTTCGCGCCCGCTGTAAAGCCCCTTTTCAAGCCATTCAATAGCCCGGTCGGTCTGGCCGAGCGCGGCTAGCTTGTAGGCGGCACCCATGCGCACGGCCTCGTTTGATTCCCCTACGGCCAGCATCTGTCCGTAAAGCGCTTCCACATCGAGTGCGCTGGCGTTAGGTAGGGGGGGCGGTGCCTGACCGGTATGGAGCCAGTGATAGTGATAGCGCCAGACTGTCGTCAAATCGTCGCTGGCCGTGGACAGGTCGGCCTGTGAGAGCGGATCGACGCCCAGGGCGTTCCAGTCCATTTCGGCCGGTGCTACGTCGTTCGGTTCGTTGGTGCGATACAGCCAGAAGCGCCACATAAAGCGCGGGTTGTCTTTCCAGGTGTTCCAATCGTCGCGGCGGTGATTGCCGCGGTGAAAGGTGTTGTGCGAGTAGAATACGACGCTGCCGGCGCGCAAGGGGGCTGCTTCCAGCGTAGAGACCAGCGGCCAGCCCGTATGTTCGACGGCTTCGCGCATGCGGACATCGTGTGCCGTGCGGCGCTCGACGATTTCTTCTCTGGAGTATTTCGAGTCGGGTCCGCTGACCGGTTCGGCTTCCATGCGGCTCAGCTGGTAGTTGAAGTCGAGGTGCTCGGCGCCGGCGAAGTTGTCCTGGTTTTCCTCGCTATCAAACGACAGATACTGCGAGTATGGTATGGTAGCCGTGGGGCCCATTTCCGGCGTTACGTTCTGCGGGTAGTAGAGCATTTCGATCTGCAAGGCCTGATGATGGCGCTGCTTTTTGCCGTTGTAAGGCCCGTTGTCATCCTTGTGCCAGTGCTGGTCGCGGCTGCCGCTGGTAAACGAGGCGTTGTGCGTAAAGGGGACAATGGCCCAGTGCTTGCCGAGGAGCCTGTTGCAGACGTCCACGACGCCGGGCGCGTTGATGACCTTAAGAACGTCGGGCAGGTCGCCGGGCGTAACCGGCTGTCCCGCGTCGACCAGCTCTTTTTCGCGCTTGAAGATGCGCGCGTGCACGTCAGGGGAAACACCTAATTCTTCGGGAGCGAGCACAAAGATGCCGCGACTGGCAAAGTCGCGCGTCACGTCCTGTGGACGTGTATAGGGAAAACCGGCCGGCTGGGATGCTTCAGTGCTCATGTAGTTAGTCTCCGTGACTGGGTGTTTTTCATAGCGTGTGGAAAGACAATAAGAGGGCCGCGGTGGGCTAGGTCAAGACAAAGACAGGGGGGCGACTCGCAGTTACAAAAAGGGGACCGGGCGACTGTGCGCATCCCCCGGTCCCCCTTGCTGCATATCTCAACCTACCAATCGACGACGGAGCCGTCTTCCTCATCAAACTGCGGCATGTAGGGACGTGGTTCGCCGACTAGGCCCATGAGTTTGTCTTCGTCGATGGTTATGCCCAGTCCGGGATCGGTTGGAATCGGGCGATAGCCGTTTTCTACCGGTGGCAGGGGCTTGGCCAAGAGCTCTTCGTACTCGTTGTCGCCGCGCTCTTGAGCGAGAAAGTTGGGGATGCAGGCGGCAATCTGCAGGCTGGCCGCCAGCGAGCAGGGACCCTGCGGGTTGTGCGGAGCCATCGGGCTGTAGTAGGCCTCGGCCATGCCGGCGATGACGCGCAGTTCGCTGATCCCGCCGGCGTAGCAGATGTCGGGCTGTAGAATAACGGCGGCGCGCTTTTCGAGGATTTCTTTAAAGCCCCACTTGGTGAAGATGCGCTCGCCGGTGGCGATTGGGATATGCGTTTTGGCGGCGATCTCGGCCATCACGTCGACGTTGAGCGCCTGAACGATCTCTTCGTAAAACCACGGTTTGTAGGGTTCGAGCGCCTTGACCAGCAGCAGCGCGGTGGGTGGCTGTACGGCGCCGTGAAAGTCGACGCCGATATCGACGCCGTAGCCGTGCTCTTCGCGCAGGGCGGCAAAGCGCTCGACGACCTCGTCGACAAAGAGCGGGGTTTCGATGTATTTGAACGCTTTGCGGCTGCTCTGCGGGCCGACCTTCATGGCGTTGACGCCCGTTTCATCGCTGACGTGGCCATAGACGCGGATGCGATCGCGGGTGGGGCCGCCAAAGAGCTTGTAAACGGGCACGCCGTAGCACTTGCCGGTGATGTCCCACAGGGCTTGGTCAATGCCGGAGATGATGGCCGTCTTAATCGGTCCACCGCGGTAAAACGCGCCGCGATGAATGGCCTGCCAGTGGTGCGTGACGCGGCGCGGGTCCTGTCCGACTAAATAGGACGAGACCTCGAGCGCGCCGGCCGCGCAGGCCTTGGCGTCGTCTTTGAGCATCTCGCCCCAGCCGACGATGCCGGCGTCGGTAGAGATCTTTACAAAAACCCACGAGTTTTCGAGCACAAAGGTCTCGATCTTTGTGACTTTGATGTCTTCGTTGGGGCCAATAGGGCCCTGCGCTTCGGCCATAGTAAATCCTTTTTGACGGGGTGAGAGGCGTATAGGGGCCTTATAAAACGCGATTTAGGGCGGGTGGTCAACCGCTCTTTGGAGCTGTATGCGCTCGGTTTTGGTCCGTCGCTGGCTTGTCGCTACGGAGAGAGGTTCCTATTTTGAGCCACGCCGTGCGTCGACACGCCTGCAGCCTGCGCTGCACAAGACAAATAGAGGAAATACGCGCATGTCTGAAATCTATTCACCCGCGGCTCGGCCCAACGTGCTCTTTATCATGGCCGACGATCATCGCCACGACGCGATCGCGGCCTGCGGCAACCCGTGCGTGCGCACGCCGCATCTGGATGGCCTCATTGGGGCGGGCACGCACTTTCGCCGCAATTATATGCTCGGCGGGCTGAGCGGCGCCGTTTGCGTGCCGGCGCGGGCGGCTCTGCACACCGGATCGCATCCCTTTCGCGCCTCGGTGGGCGCGCGCGTAGACGGCTACGGCGATCTGCAGCGTCTCCGCCCGGACAAGGCGCTGATGGCCGAGACCTTTCGCCAAGCTGGCTATCACACCTTTGCCACGGGGAAGTGGCATAACTGTCGGGACTCTTTTGCGCGCTCCTTTGCCGACGGAGCAAATATATTTTTTGGCGGGATGAGCGATCACGATCGGGTGCCGCTGCACGATTTTGATGCCACGGGTGCGTATCCAAAAGAAGCCCAATATATAGGCGAGGGCTTTTCTTCCGATCTCTTTGCCGACGCGGCGATCGACTTTCTGAAGGGATACAGCGGGGACGCCCCGTTTTTTCTCTACCTGTCCTTTACCGCGCCGCACGATCCGCGCACGCCGCCGGAGGACTACGCCTACGATCCGGCCGCCGTGGACGTGCCGCCTAATTTTGTGCCCGAACATCCCTTTGACAACGGCGATATGCGCCTGCGCGACGAAGTGCTGGCCGACTTCCCACGCACGGAGAGCGAAGTCCGTCAACATATCGCCGACTACTACGGCATGATCGAACACATGGACGCCAAGATCGGGCAGGTTCTGGAGGCCCTAAATGTGAGCGGCCGGGCCGACGATACGATGGTAGTCTACACGGCCGACCACGGTCTGGCGGTGGGACAGCACGGGCTGATGGGCAAGCAGAACATGTATGAGCACAGCGTATCGGTGCCGCTGGTCGTGCGCGGGGAGGGCGTGCCTTGTGATCGCGCGGTCGATGCGCTGAGTCTGACCTACGATATCTACCCGACGCTGTGCGATTTGGCCGGCATTGAGGTGCCCGACACCGTTGAAAGCCGCAGTTTGCTGCCACTGATGGAGGATGGGGAAGCCGTTCTGCACGAGACGGTCTATTCGCACTACAAAGACATTCAGCGCATGGTCTGCGATGGGCGCTGGAAGCTTATACGCTACTATCGATCCGAAGGGAGTGAGACCGGAACGCGGCGCGTGCAGCTCTTTGACTTGGAAAACGATCCGTGGGAGATGGACGACCTGTCCGAGCGGGAAGAGGCACACGCGGTGCGCCTGCAGAAGGCGCTGGACGAATGGATGCGCGCGGTGGGCGATCCGCTTCTGGACGCGTAGATACACGACGAGGAGATGCATATGACGATTGCCGAAGCGAATTTTGCACTGAGCGAAGCGGAGATGGATGCGTTTCGCACGGATGGCTATTTAGGTCCGTTTGATCTGTGCAGCGAAGCGGAGATGGCGGCCCTGCGCCCGGGTTTGGAGCAGGTTTTGGAACGCGACGCGCCCGATCACGGAACGCGCGTGCACAATCGCCACCTCGATAGCCCCTCCGTATACGAACTCTCCACGCGTCGACCGATTGTCGAGCGCATGCAGAGCCTCTACGGGCCGGATCTGCTGCTGTGGCGCACAAACTTCTTCATAAAGGAACCCGGTGCCAAAGAGATCCCCTGGCATCAGGATCACAACTACTGGCCGCTTGAGCCGCCGATTATCTCATCGGCGTGGATTGCGATTGACGAAGCCACGGTAGAGAATAGCTGCGTGCAGATTATTCCCGGTTCGCATCGAAAGACGTTGCCGCACGTTAAAGCGACCGACGATATGGTCTTTGCTGAGATGGGCGATCCCGAATATATCGATACTAGTCAGCTGGTCAACTTGGAGATGAAAGCCGGACAGTTTGTGCTCTTTAACGAACGGACCGTGCATCACTCAGAGCCCAATCGATCGCAAAAGCGCAGGATTGGCTTGGCGGTGCGCGTAGTGATTCCCATCGTAAAGGTGCTGCAGTGGGACGCGCCCGAGCACGCACTGATGCAGATCGCCGGCGAGGACCGTCTGCAGTTTAATCGAACCACCCAGCCCCCCGTTTAGGAGCTATACGCCATGGGTATGACTGACGAAGAAAAGTTTCGCTTTGATCTAAACGGCTATCTGCTGCGCGAGGCGATTTTAACGCCTGATGAGATTGCCGAGATCAAGGATCAAGTCGAGCGCATGCAGCGCGATCCGCAGTCGCTAAAACCGCATGAACGCGCCGTGCCCGGTGGCGCGTCGCAACTCCTTATTGATCACCCCAAGGTCATTGATGTGTTGCACGAAATTATCGGACTTCAGGTTCGCCTGGAGGGCGCCTTTTCCATGGTGCGCGAGCAGGGCGAGCGCCACGGCGATCTGCACGGCGGTGGGCCGCAGCAGATCGATCCAATTTTCGGCTATCGCGTTCAGAACGGACGCATTCACGCCGGCATGGTGCGGGTGGCGTTTGAGCTAACCGACATTGAGGAGAAAGACGGGGCCACGGTTTTTATACCGGGCAGTCACAAGGCCAACTTTCCCATGCACCCGGACCACATGTCCCTAGAAGAGGGTCAGCGCAGTCCGTTTCTGCGCGGCTATTCCTGTCCGGCCGGCAGCGCGCTGTTCTTCACGGAAAACCTGTGCCACGCCGGGCCCGTGTGGCAGCGCGAGACGCCGCGCGTAGCCGTGTTCTTTGCCTACGCCCATCTGGCCACGCACTGGCACCGCCTGACGCTGGCGCCGGAAATTATCGCAGGCCTTTCGCGCGAGCGCCAGGCCTACTTCCGCGAGCCATGGATTGCCGACTTTCGCACGAGCCCTGCCACCAGCAACACGATTGAACGCTTTTTAGAAAAAGACGAGGCCCCCATCAACACGGAGCATCAGCCGTGAAAGAGAGCGATATAGTCCTGCCGCAGGCGGTGCGACAGAAGATTGTGGAGGTCGAGGAACGACTCGGTGACCGGCCCAAGCTAGCGCGGATGTTCCGCCGCTGCTATCCCAACACGCTAGAGACGACGACCGAATTGATTGAGGATGGCACGAGCTACGTATTTACTGGAGACATTCCGGCAATGTGGCTGCGCGACTCGACGGCCCAGGTGCGCCACTACGTGCCTCTGGCCGGAGGGGATGCTGACGTGCAGCGCATTGTCGAAGGGCTCATTGCGCGCCAGGTGATGTACGTGGGCATTGATCCTTATGCTAATGCGTTTAATCGTGAGGCCAACGGTCAGTGTTGGGAAGTGGACGAGACCGAGCGCAACCCGTGGGTGTGGGAGCGTAAATACGAGATCGACTCCCTATGCTATCCAATCCAGCTGAGTTACCTCTACTGGAAGGTGACGGGGCGGGCGCAGATTTTTAACGCGGACTGGAAGGCGATGCTGGGCGCGATTATCGACCTGTGGCGCGTGGAGCAAAACCACGGTACGGATTCGCCGTATCGTTTTCAGCGCTTTAGCGGGCCGCCCAGCGATACGCTGACGCACGAGGGGTTGGGCACGCCCGTTGCGCATACGGGCATGACGTGGTCGGGTTTTCGTCCGAGCGACGATGCCTGCGCCTACGGTTATCTCGTGCCGTCCAACATGTTCGCCGTTGTGGTGCTGCGATACGGCGAGCAGATTGCGCGCGAAGTATACGGCGACGAGGCGCTGGCGCAGCGCGCGGCCGATCTGCGTGCAGAAATCGACGCGGGCATTGCCGCGCACGCCCTCTACGAGCACGAAGCGCTGGGCACGATCTACGCCTACGAGACGGACGGCATGGGCCATTACAATCTAATGGACGACGCCAATGTCCCTAGCTTGCTGTCTATCGCCTACTTGGGCTACGTGGGCGCAGACGATCCGCTCTACGCCAATACGCGCCGCTTTGTGCTGAGCGCGCACAATCCCTACTACCACGAGGGAACAT
>CAXGPR010000107.1:0-10883 GCA_964011675.1 uncultured bacterium | reverse complement strand
CATCGGACCGCGCTCCTGTATGTCAGTAAACCCGTTTACACTCACCTCGCGATGCACTGCTGCCCAGCGAATGGGCAGTGGACCGGCCCACAGCGTAAACTCGGCGCGCGACCCTTCTCCCAGCGGTTCGACGCGATGCACCTGTACTATCATGGGCGGCGGGGTCAGCTTTTTCAGTGCACTCGTATCGCCGTGAAATTGGCTAACCTGCTGAAGCGGCGCATTTACGGTAAAAGCAAAGTGGAATTCAGGCATTGGGACGATTCTCCTGAGGTATCGTAGGTCGAATATATCGACAAACAGCCCGACCGCTCTGCGAGACGGAGACTCAGCTTTGCACGCGGCGATTGAGCTTCTGGTAAGACCCCGGTTGAAAGGGAAAACGCTTTCCCAAATCGTCGATGAGTTCGACGCCCAAGCCGGGCCTATCGGGTAGCGTCATCACGCCGTTCTCGACCGTCAGCGGTTTCTTAAAAATACCCTCTTTAAGCGGATTGTAGGTCTGGTTTAATTCGCAGTATTCGCCATTGGCAATCGCGGCAACCAAATGCGCATTGGCCATGGTCGTGCCGCCCCCGTGCCAGTTGTGCGGTATGAGACTAATCCCACGTAAATGGGCCATGCGCGCGATATACCAGTTCTCCGTCAAGCCCGTAACGTTGCAGTCCGTCTGCACGATGTCGAGCGCTTCACGATCGAGCCAGACCTGGGCCTCAAAGCGTTCGCGAAAGCGCTCACCGCCGGAAACGCGCACGGTTGGCATCGCTTCTTTAAGTCGGATAAAGAGGTCAATGTGATCAATATTAGTGCCACCAAACGCCTCTTCAAACCAATAGAAACCCAGCTTTTCCAACAGGGGGGCAAAGTCGCTGATGATCGCCTCCAACGAACCTAAACTCATGCCCAATCCTTCGTGCATAAGGCGAAATTCAGGACCGACAGCATCGCGTAGGCGCTCCAAGATGGGCGCGTATTTTTCCAACGTCATACCCGCGGCCTGCCAGTCGGTGCCGGGACGAAATTTAAAGGCGTCATACCCGGCTTCTCGGTGGCGCAGCGCCTCTCTAATCAGCGCCTCAGCACCGTTTTCATACCACGCGTGCTCTACGCCTCCGCTTGCATAGATTGCTATCTGACGCCGTGGAGTTCCCTCTGTGCAGAGCAGCTCATACACGGGCTTGCCAACGGCCTTGCCAATCAGATCCCAGCAGGCCACATCAACGCCAGCCCACGGCGCACGACTGCGGCGCGATTCGTTGCCGCGATTGCACAGCGCCTCGATGTCAAAGGGATTCTTGCCGATCAACAAGGGGCGTATGTGCGTCTCGGTGTACTCTTTAATCCGTGCCGGATCTTCGTAGGGCGATCCCTCGCCAATTCCCACTAGCCCCTCTTCGGTGAAGATCTGCGTGATGGCGCCGTCTGTCTTCCAGACCTGGTACGTCCCGCTCCGCCACAGGTCACCCTCTGGGTCGACGTACGATATAGGAATAACGCGCACGTCACGGATAGTGAGCTTTTCACGCTGTATGCCGTCTAGTGGATGGTTGCGCATAGGACGAGATTCTCCTCGTAGGCTGCGTTTGACATGGGACTCCGACTAAGCATAGGTGGCCAACGCCGCCTGATCTCCGCGCTCGGCCAACAGGCGCTTTAGCCCGTCCAAATTCTGCCTTAGACTTTTCTCGGCATCCATTTCAGGTCGGTGATCCAGCAAGCCAACCGGCCCCTTATAGCCGCTATCGACCACCATATTCAATAGGGCTAGATCATTCTCTCCATCCCCCAGCGGCAGAATTTTTTCCCCGTCGACCGCCATACCGTTGAGATTCACGCAAAGCAGATGCGGCACCATGGCATTAAAATCAGCAGGCATCTGCGCTAGGTGTTCGTGACCGTGGTGAAAGTTGTATACGATGCCCGTTTCCTCGGTTCGCTTCGCTATATCGATCATAGTCTGAGGAAGACCGCCCCACCCGCCGTGGTTATAAAGGCCATAGGTGCATCCTAGGTCGGCAAAGAGATCGGCCAGTACCGACACCTCCGCCACTGCCGCATCCAGCCGCTCTTCCCGGTCGACAAGTTCTTCTATGTGTGAGCCGCCGCACGTCTTCCACACTTCGATCCGCAGTCCGTTGCGCTCGACAAAGTCGAGCACCGCGCGAATATGGCGATCGGCGCGTGCCGCATCTGCATCTTTGGGCGCACTCCCGGCCAACCAGAAGGCACTCAGTTCGATTTCGTGATCGCGCAGTTGACACAGTTCCTCGTCAAATAAGGGCATGTGCTCGTCGCGCCAATCATAGGCCAACGCACCGATGCTCAAGCGCTGCAGCATGGCAGCCCGCTGCTGTGAATCGCGCTGATTCGCATCAAACGGCACGACGCACCAGGCGAGCAAATTGTCTTTTCTAAAAAGGGTCATAAGCGCTTACCTCCGCGCAGAAATATCGTGTGAATAGATTCTCGGCATTTAAACGCAGCTGCCCTCAGCGCTGCTCGTCGGGCGCGTCGGGCATTTGGTGATGGCTACCGCCGGCATTCTTAGCCAGATTGCCCCCGTCCAGCGGAATCAAGGCTCCGGTAATCCAAGCCGACGCGTCTGATGCCAAAAAGATGGATACGCCCTTAATGTCATCTGACTGCCCCAATCGCCCCATTGGAATACCGCGCAAATAAGTTTTAGCCAGCTTGGGATCGACCGCAATGCGCTGGTCAAGGCCCGCATTCATAATCTGGGCACAGACAATACCGTTGACCCGCACGCCGCGCCCGCTCCACTCCGTGCTCAACTCGCGCGTCATCTGCGCGGCGCCAGCCATGCCCATTGAATAAGGCAAGTGATTGCGCCCTAGCGCCGTAATCCCGGCGATGGAGATCAGGTTAATAATGCTCCCCTTGCCCTCTCTGACCATGCGCTGGGCCGCTTCTTGGCAGGCAACGAGGCGACCGACAATCAGGTTCTGCATGGTAAACTCAACGTCGGCCTGAGGCACCGTCAGCGGATCACCACCGCGCGCGTTGCCGGCGACGTTGCCGAGTATGTCGACGCGACCGTACGCCCGATCGACTGTGCTAAAAAGCGTCCGAATCTGGTCGGGGTTCGACATATCGCATGCAACAGGCAGTGCGCGTACCCCCAACGCCTCCAACTCGTGGGCTGTGCCTTGTGCGCCCTCGCCATTAATGTCGGCGAGCACTACATCAGCACCTACTTCCGCCAGCGCCGTAGCCATGGCTTTTCCCAAACCGCTAGCGGCGCCGGACACTACGGCAACCCGGTCACATAGATTAAAAAGCGTATGCGCCATACTATATCCTCTTGAAAAAGGGCGATTATTCACGTTGTATCGACGACAAATAGCCGATGGCGCAAAATAGCAGGGGCTATGGCGGGCGTCAACGCCGCTTGACCGATAGGGTTCCGCATGCCTTTATAAGCGCATGCAAAACAGCGCCCAACGCAGAAAACGCACTCACTCTCTACTATAGGTGATGTATATCATGGCAAAACAGATCGTCGATCCCGTGCAGGTCAAACCATTCGTATGCGATGAAAGCTACTCTTCCAAATTGCTCATGGATGACTTTGTGGCCGGCACCGCAGCCATTAACATTAACGAAGGCACGCTGAAACCGGGCGGAAGCACAGAGACAGGCGTTCACCAAGAAAACGAACTCTACTATGCCGTAAGCGGCCAAGCCATCCTCTATTTGGACGACGAGCCACACGACCTCAAACCGGGGATGGTCGTCTTTATTGCCGGCGGCACAAAGCACTCGCTGTATAACGAGAGTGAAACAGAGGATTTCGTTTTGCTTACCATGTGGGAAAAAGCCGATTACAACGGCGTGCACCACGCGCGGATTAAAGCCTGGGGCACCTCGTTCAAAACAGTTGACGAAGATTAGAGGCCGTTCAACTCAGTAGTCGACTACCACTTTGATGGAATCGGAACTGGCGGCCGTTTCCATGCCCGCTACCAGGTCGTCCAAGGCGAAGCGATGCGTAATCAGCGGGCGCAGGTCTATGCGCTGCTGCGTGAGTAGATCGAGTCCCTGCGCAAAGACGTGAGCAAAGCGGAAAGATCCGCGCAGCGTGAGCTCTTTAGCCATGACGAGATTGACCGGCAGACTTACCTCTGCCGGCTGCGTGCCCAACTGCACGATAGTGCCTCCCGGGCTGCAGCACTCGTAGGCGACTCTCAGCGCGGGCGGAGCACCTGATGCTTCAATGACCAAGTCGATGCCCACGCTTGCAACCTGGGCGAGCTGGCCCGGCTCGTCGGCGCGCACCGCGCCATCGGCCCACGTATCCGTCGCCAGAGCGAGCGCCGACGGCCGCAGGTCCGATACAAACGTCTGCGTAGCACCGTAGTGGCGCACAACTAGGCCAACGAGCTGACCAATAGGGCCCGCTCCGCACACGAGAACGCGCTTGCCGGCCACTCCGTCGGCCCGCTTAACGGCTTGCAAAGCAACGGCCAGCGGTTCGAGCAGGGCGGCTTGGCGATAGTCCAAGTTGTCGGGAATGGGATGGCATCCCGCCGCCAAGGCCGGAGCGAGTTGGCGAAACGTGCCGTCAAACGGCGGCGTAGAGGCAGCCGACCCATAGTAGCGCATCTGGGGGCATAGATTGTAGCGCCCATCCACGCAGTAGGTGCACGCCTTGCACGGATGGGCTGGATCAACAGCCACGCGGGTTCCGACCGGAAGCGAGTCGGCAAAAGCGCCAGCGTCGACAACTTCACCGGCCGATTCGTGCCCCAAGATAAACGGGCGCGCCGGTACAAAGTCCCCGTTGCGACCGTGTTCGTAATAGTGCAGGTCTGAGCCACAAATGCCGGTGGCACAAATCCGCACCAGCACCTGATCGGCCGATAGCTCAGGGGGATCAATATCGGCCGGGCGCAAGTCTTTTGCACCGTGCAGATAGAAAGCGTGCATAGAGCATCCTCAGTTTTTATGGCGGCGCAACGACGCGACGCGTTTTCTTGCAGTCCATTAGAGTATGTCACCGCGCGCGGCGTGCTGTCAATCGCGTCGGCATTCACTCACATACGATATGGGAGTACACCATGGTACCCACGCAATTACTCGGACATAGCGGCATCGAAACAACGGCCCTGGGCGTAGGCGGTCACCTAGGCCTTTTGACGGACAGCAATGATCCGGCACAGCGGCGAGCGGAAGCCATTCGCGCCGTCCGGCGCGCCACAGAGCTGGGCGTGCGCTATTTCGATACGTCCCCCATGTATGGGGGCGGCGAATCAGAGCTCCACCTAGGGGCGGGCCTGGCCGCGCTCGACGGGGACATGCGCGCGCAGTTGACGGTATCCACTAAAGTAGGCACGCATCCCGATCGCCCTCACGCCTACGGCGCCGATGACGTGCGCTGGTGCTACGAAAACAGCCGACAGATACTCGGCCCCATTGATATCGTCTTTGTTCACGATCCAAGTTCCGATGCGGATATGGACGTGATTATGGGGCCCGGCGGCGCGCTTGAGGTGTTGGAAGAACTGCGCATGCGCGGCGAGATCCGCGCCATTGGCCTAGGCAACCGCACCCATCGCTGGCAGCGACACATCATTGATAGTAGACGGGCCGACGTCATCTTACCTTCCTACGACTACCATCCCATACGCCAGTCCATGGCCCCACTACTCGACCACGCCCATGCGGCCAATGTCGGCGTGGTAAACGGCTCGCCTTATCAATCGGGCCTATTAGCGGGTATTGACCTAGAGGCACTAGCGGCCAGTCAGGGAGAAAACCCCGACATTGAGCGCGCGCGACAAATCTATGCGTGGTGCCGCGCGCAAAACATAGAAGTGGGTGCCCTCGCCGTTCAGTTTAGCATGCGCGAACCGCGCATTAGCGCCACGCTCGTGGGGCCGCGCACCGTCGCTGAATTAGAAGATAACCTCCGCCACGCAACGGCCTCTATCTCCGAAGCGCAGTGGGCGAAGTTTGCAGCGTTCTTGGCGGACCTCCAACCACCGGCTGCCCCAGGTGGGGAAGCACTATAAGCAGTATGAGTCTGAACCCATTCTCTTCTTTTGTATATCGTATGATACTCTGACCCAGGCCATGATCCTTACACATTACACATTACGGGAGGCTTCAATTGGAATTTAGCATAGCCACTATCCGTCAGCAGGACCACTCGTACTGTGATCCGGAGACGGCAATACGCCTGTCGACCTGGACCGAAGCACCTGACGGCCAGCGGACGCACTACGAACATCCCGTTGTCGGCGACGACCCTTTAACAAAAGAGCGGGGTCTGCCGGTCACGGTCGTAGCGGGCATGAAAGACGGACCTGTGCTGCTGCTTATTGCCGGTGAACACGGCAACGAGTACGAATCTATTATTGCCCTGCAGGAAGCGCTTAGAGCGCTCGACCCCACCGCCCTTAGGGGCAAAGTAGTGGGAGTGAACTGTTGCTCCGTCGACAGCTATCTTTATCAAAGTCGGGTAGCCAACGCCGATGGACAAAACCTAGCCCGCGTGTATCCCGGCAAGGCCGACGGAACGCTGACAGAGCGCGTAGCCTTTACGCTGCAGAATGATTTTCTCGGTCAGGCCGCCCCCCATAAACCCACGTTGCTAGTCGCATTGCACACCTTCGGACCGAGGCTTATGGGCGCCACCCTTTCAGGCTACAATATCTATCCGGGGGAACCGAGCCTGAGCGCAACACAGCGACAGGTCAGCCTGCAGACGGGCTTGCCGTTAGTGTGGGGACACGAGTTTGATGCCAGTCATGCTGCCGCCTCGGTAATGGGTCACGAGGCCAGCGGTCGCACGGCCCTATATGGTGCTTTTCTGGCCGAAATTCCAGCGGTTTACTGGGAAACAGCTTGGGGCATGGGGGGCGAGGCCGAATATATACGCGGTCTGTTTCGGCTGATGGTTCATCTAGGCATGGTAGACGGCGAAAATGCGCCGCTGGAACCGCGCGAATTTATTGAATCCGTCGGCCACGGCGCCGGACTGATGTCGTCGCACAATCAGAGTCCAGTAGCCGGTTTGTGGCGCCCGACAGCAGCGGTCTGGGATCGCGTTCTTCAGGGAGACTTGCTGGGCACGGTGTACGACCTGTATGGCGACCCCGCACACGAGATGCGCGCCCAACGTGACGGCGTTGTGATATCAGTCCCCAAAAATCAGTATCTGGATGCAGGTACGCACTGCGGCATCGTATTATAAAAAGCGCGCTAAACTATCCGCGCAGTGGGTGCAGCGTATATTCAGCACGTGGTACGTGCATGGAGCGCATACTCCACATCAAACTGCCTGATAAGGAGCCCCTATGAACCAGACAATCACAGCCTACTTGTGTGCGGCCGTGTGCGCCTGCTACCTTGCAGCCTGCACGCCGCTAGCGGTTACACCACAAACCGCAAAGGAAAAGCAGCAGGCCTATGAGAAGGCGCGTTTTCCCGCAAAGATCGTATTCGATCCAGCCGCCCCGCAGGCCGTTTCCGGTTTCTTTCGCATGGGGCGCGTGGCGTCAGACAATATGTCCAACACCGACGTCCTGACAAAAATTGGCAATCTGCGCGACTTGGAGATGATTGTAGATATTGTGAACCAGTATACGGAAGTGCGAGCAGAGATTTCACCAAGTATAACCTACAGTGACCCGCGCTTGTTCGACCTGCCTATCATCATACCGCAGAGCCCCCCCAACGAAATCGAACGGGCGCAGCTAACAGACTACTTGCTGAACGGGGGATTCGTCATGGATGCATCGCTGGGTTTCGATGCGTACCGCGAAGGACTCGAAAAGTATGGAGGGCTCGTCTGGGGACGCGACGCTTGGGTCGAGCGCGTGCCAGATGGCCACCCCATTTTCAGCTTCTTTTTTGATATACGTATAAAAGAGAATATGCTGCCTGCCCCAACGGGTATGCAGGGCCTATTCATCAAGGATCGACTCGTCGCCATTTCATTTGCAGGGTTGGGCGTTCAAGACGAACGTGAGATCCGCGAAGAAAATGTGCGTGATCTTGGTTCGGACGAAGACCGCTCCGCCGTGCCTCAGCTCGATGAACAGTCCGTGCGAGCAATCAATGAGGCGCGCGTCAGTCGGTTCAGCAGCATGCGATTCCAACAGATGACAGTCAACGCGGTGCTCTTTGCCCTCACGCAGGAAGGATCCATTGCGCAGCGCGCGACCAATTAAGACGGGACAAGATTGACCTATGCGTATTGAGCAACTAGGGCGCGCAGCTGCTCAGCGGCCAAACGAATCACGTCGCGATCACCACAGGCGTTGACGTCTTTACCCTCAAATACGACCGTCAGCGATCCGTTATAGCCGACGTCGACGAGCATCGGCACAATTCGATCGTAGTCGAGATATTCCTCCCGGCCCGAATCGATCTTAAAAAACTTGGCACGCACGTGCGTAGCGTAGGGCGCCGTCTCCCGAATATATTCGTAGAGCGGATGGTCGGCCGGCGTGGGACCGCCGCCGTTGTACATCGGCGCGTCCTTCCACTGACCGGTGTCGAGCAGGAACGTAAAGTTAGGTCGGTCCGTTTCTTCGAGAATTCGACGCACCTCGTTCCCGGTAGAAGGGTGGTTCTGCAGCCCGACGGAAATTCCCTTTTGCGCGGCGTAGTCGGCAATCTCCTGAAAGCAGCGTATCTCGCGCTGCTGATCCGCGCGATCGGCCAAGATTCCCGTAAAAATGCGAATCATAGGCGCGCCAAGGAACAGCGCCACGTCGACGTCTTCCTTGGCCGAAGCAACCTTTTCAGCCAACTCTTCATCTGTTCCAGAGAAGTGGCCGATCGAGGCGAGATAGCCCACCGAAAGTCCTTTTTGCAGGCAGTTCATCTTGGTTTCAAACAGGTAGGACGGATCTTTAGAATCAAAGCCGCGATCGCGGCGAAAGTCGATCAGGTCTAAGCGCAGTTCATACGCGCAGTCTATATAGCTTTCGATACTCTCTAACGCCGGCGGCTTTTCCTTGCCAAACATGGACGCGTACAGGCCAACTTTCATCGGGGACTCCTGCAAAACGAGACACGGTTTGTGGTGATGGGTTAAATTATAATCAATCCCCCATGGCCACGCTATCGGCGCATGGACGAGGCCAAAGAATGCGGGCTAATCATAAACTTAACCGGCTCTACGCTGTGCTCTGCGGTAGCGCTGACGAGCGACGTCGAGCATCTCTAGCATGTCGCCGGGCAATATCAATGTGCTGCCCAGGGTATTCACTCTGACCTGTTCGGGAGACTCTGCGCCGCACAGCACGCTCGTGATTCCGGCCTGTTGAGCCACCCAAGAGACGCAGATGGCGGCGCGCGGCACGCCGAGCTGATCTGCCACCTCGTCAATACATTGGACCAGTCCTCGCAGCGCAGGATCGGCGGGCTCTGCTGCGGCCAGAAGGCCCTTGTCCATCGGACTGAAGGCCAAACACCCCAATTCGCTCTCTTTCAGCAAGGGCATCATTTCCTCTTCAAAACGGCGCGTGCGTGAGCCTCCCTCCGCGTCCAGATGAACTCCGGCGATATTGTAGTATTCTTCAACGGCGGCAACGGAGCCGGTTTCGAGGAGGGTGCGCACCTGTGCTGCACAGTGGTTGGACACGCCCCAGTATCGCACACTGCTGGCATCGACCAGCCGCTGCATCGCCTCCCCTATTTCTTCAGCCGGCGTCTGCTCATCTACGTGGTGCAGCAGATATAGATCTAAATAGTCCGTGCCCAAACGACGCAGACTGCCCTCGAGCTGCTCGCGTAGATAGGTATAATCGTAGATGGCAGTACTGCCTTCTTCCAGATGAATGGGCACTTTGCTACAAAGAACGAGCGTATCTCGACGGCCCTTAACCGCTCTGCCCAGAACCTCTTCGGCTCCACCCCAGCCGTATGCAATCGCCGTATCGAAGAAGTTAATACCGTAATCGAGAGCCGATTCGAGCACGCGCAGCGCGCGCTGATCGTCCGTGCGCGGCAGGTGGCGAAACGCCGTGCCCTGACACAGACGCGAGACACGTAAGTCGGTATGGCCCAGTTGGACGTACTCCATCATATTCTCTCCGTCGTCATCGTTTGATACACTATACGAAAAGCAGCGGTCTGCTACCATTCCAAATAGAGAATTCATCACACATCCCATGGATCGCAGGAGAGATACGCCGTGAAGAGTTTGATCATTACACTAGCGCTGATCAGCTGCACAATAAATACAAAGACGCAGGCACCTGACGCGGTGAATCACGTGGAAAATGAATCCCGCTTTGCCAATCCCGAACGCGGCTTCTACCTACACGAGAACCTGCTCAATCTGAGCCAGAAAATTGGACGTAGACGCGCCGAAGGCCACACGCTGATATGGGGCAAAATCCCCCTCGATGCCTATCGAGAGCAAACGCCCCTCCCACAAGCCGTACTCGACTCGCTTACCAGAGGTTTTACTACGGCGCGCAGCAGCGGCATGAAGGTCATAGTGCGCGCTTCGTATGGATCGCGCGGCGCCGGAGGAGACTACACGAGCTATGAGGATCCTGGCCAAGATGTCATCGAGAAGCACATCGCCCAGCTAGAGCCTATTTTCTCACAAAACGCCGACGTAATTTCTCTCTTTGAAGCCGGTTTTGTAGGGCCCTGGGGCGAGTGGCATACCACGGAGATAGCAGAGGACTATGCGCGCGGTCGCGCAGTAATCTTCCACCTTTTACAGCACACGCCGCCCGAGCGCATGATCGCCGTGCGCTATCCCTATTTTAAGCAGCAGCTCTTTAGGACAGACGGCAGGGAGTATGAGCGAGTCGACGCGCAAAACGCCTACAGCAGTTCTCCGGTCGCGCGCATCGCACACCACAACGACTGCTTGTTAGCGTCCGAAACAGACT
>CAXGPR010000106.1:0-11077 GCA_964011675.1 uncultured bacterium | reverse complement strand
TGGCAGTGCACTTTACACCTGTCGCTTATCGGCAGACGGAGATAAACTGCAAATTGAGCATACGCTACCTCTATCAGTAGCAGCACCGGGCTTCTTCACCCTATCCAAGAACCGGGCGGGGGTGTCAACACTCTACGGCCTGTGTGAAAGAGAGATCTGTTGGTTTTCCGTTGGGGACGACGGTCAGTTGGCGATGTGTGGCAGTACGCCTAACAGTAGCGGAGGAGCCGCTCACCTGTGCGTTGATTCTGAAGCACGCTTTCTCTTTACAGCTAACTACGGTAGCGGCAATGTGTCGATGCTGCCAATAGGGGAGGATGGTTCGCTTGGTAAACTAACCACATATGAACATGGCCCCGGCGCCCACCACGGAGCCGTTGGTGCATGGGGCGACGGCCCACAGTTCCGCCAAGAATCGGCGCATCCACACGGCGTAGCAGTTTTTGATGACACACTTTACGTGGCCGACTTGGGCACAAACGAAGTCGTCAGTTGGTCTATAGACTACGAAGCAGGTATCCTGCGACAGGCAGACAATGTCACAGTACATGAACTAGCCGGTCCCCGCCATGTACAAATCACTCAAAACGGACACTGGGCTTTCGCCCTCAATGAACTGGACAACACGCTGTCAGTATTTAGGCGAGATAGCGAAGGTAAGTTGAAGCCCACGCAAACGCTGTCGACCCTTCCCGAGGGCTGGGCCGAGCAAAACACCGATCCAACCACTTTTCCTAACGAGGTCTACTCTAAACCGTCGCACGCCTCTCAGTTGCTTATTTCACCGGACGATCGCTTTGTCTACGCTAGCAATCGAGGCCACGATTCGATCGCCGTTTTCTCTATAGACGAGGCAAATGAGTCGATCGAGACCGTGCAAATTGAACCATCACTCGGACGCATTCCTTGGGTTTGTAGCTTTAGCCACGACAGCCGTTTTGTACTAGTGCAGAACAATCATACGCGCGCAAATGAAAAAGGGCCTGATAGCGTAGTCGTTTTTCAGCGCGACGTCGATAGCGGGCGATTAACACCCAAGCCTGCACGATTGGAATTTCCAACTGTTTCATCACTATGGGCACTATCTGTTTCAAATTAGTCCGGCTAATGCGTTAAGTTAAACACAAAATTTATAGCAGGATTTTTTTGATTTAACACCTATGAAACAAGAAAACAAGATTGACTCTTCCCACAAACTTACAGCTTAGCTATAATAAAGTTTCCGAGACATTATTTTTCGCTCTTTAATTATTCAGAAGATATTACCTATCTTGGACGTACGTAATCTACATAAGCGCCAAAATATATTTACGCGCCTAGCGGCCGTTTTCCTCTGCCTCTTTTCACTAGTCGGACTTCTCTCTTATCTGACTTTCTGGCTCTCTGGTGCAAGCGATGTAGACATCGCAAAAATAGAAGTAATTCCAGCACCTGATCGACAAGCAAGCAAACCGGCAGCACTGCACACAGTAAGTGAATGGCCGACCGATTCAACGAGTCTCTTTAAACAAGCACCTATTCTGGAACAACACGTCTCCAGCGGCTTACTCCCCTCCGTGGACCAGCGACTGCCTGACAACCCGCTCGTAATCCATCCAGCCCACCAAATGGGCCCTTACGGGGGTACTTGGCCACGCTACGGAACCAGTCCTTCTGATGTCGGTATTTTCCACCACCGCTTAGCCTACGATGGTCTGGTTCGCTGGGATCCAATGGGACGTGAGATATTACCCAACTTAGCGACTCACTGGGATATAGAAGAGGAAGGTCGGAGCTACACTTTTCACCTGCGACGCGGTGTACGCTGGTCAGATGGACATCCCTTCAGCGCCGACGATATCATGTTCTGGTATCAGGATGTGTTGAACAACAAAGACCTTACCCCAGTTATACCAATCGAATATCGCAAAGGCGGACAAACAGTATCCTGCGAGAAGATAAATGACTACACAATTCGCTTCCGATTTGCCGAACCCTATGGCCTCTTCTTAAAGCAATTAGCTTCTAATCTGAGCTATCAGATCGTCTACTATCCTGCCCACTACCTGAAAAAGTTCCACCCAAATTATCAGGCAATAGAAGAATTAGAAAAACTGGCGAGGGCCGATGGCAAAGACTTTTGGTATCAGCTATTTCAGGACCGACTCGATTATCGAAACGTCGACTGTCCGCGCATTTGGGCATGGGTGGTCAGCAGACCACCCCCGGAGCGTCCCGCCGAATTTGTTCGTAACCCCTACTATTGGAAAGTAGATGCCGAGGGACGACAGTTACCATATATCGATCGCATTACTTTTGATATATACGATCTCGAAACAATTAACATCAAAGCGATCAACGGCGAAATCGGCATGCAGGGCCGACACATGACTTTCCAGAATTACCCTATTTTTATGGCTAATCAGAAGCGTGGAGGCTACAGCGTACGCCACTGGCTGGACGGGGGAGACGGCACGACTGCAATCGTCTTCAACTTGAACCACAAAGACGAAGCACTACAGTCTCTTTTTCACCAACGCAATTTTCGCATCGCCATGTCGCATGCCATTGATCGCAATGCCATTCGCGAAGCCGCCTTCTTAGGCGTAGGTGAATCTCGGCAAATCTCACCCCCTCCCATATCAGCCTATCATGTGCCGGAACACGCCTATGGATATCTCAAGTACGACCCAGTGCTAGCCAATCGTCTACTCGATGAAATCGGCCTAGTCAAGCGCGATAAACGCGGCATGCGCCTGCGCTCGGACGGCAGTCCACTAGTCTTAAATATCGAAACATCATCGACCATGCTGGGAGCAGGCAAGATGTTCGAAATGATAGCCGCAAACTGGCGCGACGTAGGTATTAACGCCAAAGTCAAGATGCAAGCTCGACAACTCTATGCGCAGCGGCGCAACGCCCTTTTATGCGACGTGTTGGTCTGGGGCGGTTCTGGCGAAATAGTTCCCACGTTGGATCCGCGTTGGTTTCTACCCTACAGCAATTCATCTTTTCACGGATTAGACTATGCGCGCTGGTATCGGTCCGGCGGAAAAAACGGCACCGAGCCACCACCAGATATGCTGCGTGCTCTTGACCTATTTGGACAAATTGAACGCACAGTAAACGAGGAAGAACAAATTCGCCTCTTTAGAGAAATAATCGAAATCAATCGAAAAAACCTATGGGTAATAGGCACGGTGGGGGCCATACCACAGCTCTTCATCGTTAAAGACACCTTCCGCAACGTTCCAGAGATAGCCGTAAGCTGCTGGCCGCTGCGCACTCCGGGCGCGACTGCTCCGGAATCCTACGCCATAGACGAGGGCTGAGCAGTGATCAACATCATATTAAAGCGTCTGCTGTGGATGATACCTACACTCGTAGCTATCTCTTTTATCTCATTTGCCCTCATTCAGCTTCCACCTGGAGATTATCTGACATCTTATATCACTGCGCTGGAAGAGACAGGAGAATCAGTAGCAGAAGAACAGGTCGAGGCACTACGTCGGCGTTACAACTTAGACGAACCCTTCTTTGTCCAATACGGCAAATGGCTTAACAACCTGCTGCCTTTCGGATTTACTCGTCAAGATAGCGGTTCGTACTTGTGGATATATGGCGCAGCGGGCGACCGATCCTTTAACTGGCCCGGTTTCAAATGGCCCGACTTTGGAATGTCTTTTGAGTGGAATAGGCCAGTAATGGAACTGATCGGCGAACGTATTTTCCTCACCGTCGTCATCTCCATTGTCACGCTGCTCTTTACCTGGGCGCTAGCTATTCCCATTGGCATTTACTCCGCAGTACGCCAGTATTCCATAGGCGACTACGCCTTTTCCGTGCTCGGATTCATAGGACTAGCTACGCCCAACTTCTTGCTAGCTCTCATCTTCATGTATATAGGCTATTCCGTTTTCGGTGTAAGCGCAGGTGGACTCTTCTCACCCGAATATGTCGACGCCGAGTGGTCGGTTGCCAAATTCGCTGATCTGATTGCCCATCTGTGGATTCCCGTCATTGTCATAGGAACATCTGGCACAGCGGGCCTCATTCGAGTAATGCGTGGTAACCTACTTGATGAACTACCCAAACAATACGTTATAACAGCACGGGCGAAAGGACTCCCGCACTGGACTCTGTTTGTTAAATATCCCGTACGGATTGCACTCAACCCCTTAATTAGCACCATTGGCTGGGTACTACCTGGTATAGTATCCGGATCGGTTATTGTCGCAGTCGTATTAGGACTGCCAACAACCGGTCCTCTTCTGCTACGCGCACTGCAGAATCAGGATATGTATCTAGCCGGCTCTATGGTAATGCTACTAAGTTTTCTCACCGTCATTGGCACGCTACTTTCCGATATCTTGCTGCTTTGGATCGACCCACGTATACGATACGAGGGCAAGGACTAATGCATGAGTGCTGAAGTCTGGGTATGGGTTATGATCGCCGCTGTTATCCACGCATTATGGAACGCAGCAGCTCGCCATGTCGCTGGTGACATAGCCGTCATGTGGCTAGCATTTGCCGTAGGCATGATCGTTATGATTCCACCCTGCATTTATATCTGGGTTCAGAACGGTCCGCCAGTTCTGAACCCAATAGCGCTGTTATGCCTTATAGCGACCGGCGTCATACACGCATTTTACTATGCTCTGCTGTCATGGTCCTACGAGGGAGGTGAAATTTCGTTAGTCTATCCCATTTCGCGCGGTTCAGGCGTTGGACTAACGGCATTTGGAGGTGTAATACTCCTGGGTGAAAAAATATCTCTTTTCGGTGGAATGGGTATAGCCCTCGTCTTGGTAGGCATTAGCTTGATTAGCTTACCGGCGCTACGCAACAGTTTACCGCAACGCCGCAACGTATTTCTAGCGCTGTCAGTCGGACTGTCGATCGTCGCCTATTCGCTTGTCGACAAAATCGGCGTCACCCTAATTCATCCATTATACTTCATAACCGGCATGATGATTATTGCTTCACTCTTACGCTGGCCTTTTGTCTGGGCCCAGCGCCGCGGCACCTTGTGGACCACTATGCGCACACACTACAAACACATAGCTTTTATTGGCGTAAGCTCGATGGGAGCTTACTTACTTATACTGTATGCCTATACCCTAGGTCCCGTCAGCTATATAGTCGCCGCACGCGAATCATCAGTTGTTATAGGCGCACTGATCGGTTTTGTTTTTTTGGGTGAAAGATACACACCACTCAAACTAGCTGGCGTACTATCTATCGCTGCAGGCCTAGTGCTCATCAAGGTGGGTTAACATGACTGAACTATCGCGTGAACAAATCGAATTTTTTAACGAAAACGGGTATTTAATCTTAGAGAATGTCTTTTCCCAGGAGGAATTAGAAACTCTTAAAGCCGAGTCCGACTACCTGCTCGAGCTCATAATCAACTCGTCCATTATGCACAATCGTCTTAGCAGCCGCCTCGACTGGCGTCGCTCTTCTAAGGGCGTTCAAACTGTCCGTAAAATTCAGCCTATTAACGATCTGTCTCTAGACTTCAGCAAAGCAATTGCCGACGAGCGAATGGTCCATCCTCTACGGCAGATAATGGGTGAAGATCCGGTTTTAATGGAAGAAAAACTCAACTATAAACAGCCTCTAAACAGTATAGTAGAGGGTCTTCCCATTCGCGACATAGACGACTACTTCCCCGTACACAACGACTGGGCTTATTACGCGGCGCAAGGCTATCCGCAGAGCGTGCTTTCTTCAGCGCTCTTACTCGATGACTGTACTCCTGAAAACGGCCCGTTGCGCATATGGCCGGGATCTCATAAGAGCCACTTGGAACACCAAAAAATGGAAAACGGCCTCGAAGTAATGCCAAATCTAATCGATCACGCCGGTGGAATCGACATGATTGCACCCGCCGGATCTTTTATGATATTTCACGTATTGGTCGTCCATAACTCGCGTCCCAACGTCTCTGGTCGGCCGCGCCGTCTGATGATTTACAGCCACTATCCCCAGTCTTTTGATATGCCTTTTGACGTACGTAACAGCCCGACTCGACTACGCGAATCCCCTTACGAGCGATCATATATGCGTGCTCGCGAACGCGGTGAATTTAACGACGTTTTCACAGCGCCAATTTACAAATGATTGAATCGGAAAATACAGATCGTGCCAATAACGACGAAGACATATATACGGCTTCTCAGTGGCAACTCATGGCACGCAAGTTTACTAAACACCGTTTGGCCGTCTGGTCTGGTTTAATAGTTTTAGCGCTATATCTTAGTGCGCTCTTTTGCGATTTTCTATCGCCTTACGGATTAGAAGATCAGCACATCGACTATATTTATGCTCCACCGCAGCGTTTGCACTGGATCGGCCCAGATGGCCTACACCTAATCCCTTTTGTATACAGCCTTAAAGGCATTCGTCATCCTGAAACGTTGCGTAAGGTCTATGCGGAAGATCGGCAGCATATTTATCCCCTGCGCTTCTTCGCGCGTGGCACGCCCTATCGATTCATGGGCATATTCGAAACAGACCGCCATTTTATCGGAGTTGATAAAGGAGGAACGCTTTTTCTCTTAGGAACTGATTCACTGGGACGCGACCTATTAACGCGCATTCTTTACGGCGCGCGCATATCACTCACGATCGGACTTATTGGCGTCGTCCTAAGCTTTATTTTTGGGTTGACAATCGGCGCCATATCAGGCTATTACGGTGGATGGTTAGACAACGTTATACAGCGTCTGATCGAAATATTGCGTTCTTTTCCTTCTATTCCATTGTGGATGGCCTTATCAGCCGCGTTGCCATCTACCTGGTCTCCCTTGCAAGTTTATTTTGGTATCACCGTCGTTCTATCTTTTCTCGGATGGACCGACCTAGCTCGCGTTGTTCGAGGCAAAATACTTACTCTGCGCGAAGAAGACTATGCAATGGCTGCTGTTCTGATGGGAGCGAGCAAACGACGTATAATGGGACGCCATCTTCTACCTGGTTTTACAAGTCACATAGTTGTCAGCCTAACTTTAGCACTACCCGGCATGATTCTAGGAGAGACCGCTTTGAGCTTTCTTGGTCTTGGTCTGCGCTCTCCCATTACTAGTTGGGGAGTACTTCTACAAGAGGCTCAAAACGTGCAAGCGGTAGCCATGCAACCCTGGCTGCTCACACCAGCCGTCTTTGTCATAGTAGCTGTCTTAGCTTTTAATTTTGTCGGGGATGGAATCCGCGATGCTGCTGACCCATATGAAAGATAGAACAAAGTATTCTTGACTAACAGAAATCACGCGAAGCAGAAAGCCCGTGACCACATATGCAAAACAGTATAAGTCAATTTATTACGGCGCTACCACAGATATAATCAGGAATAATACCCGTAGAGTGAATCTGTTCAGCAGCTGATCCGCGCAGTGTATTACCGGATAATACAAGAGCTGTATCAATGCCAAATTTATTGCCGCCCAATATGTCGGTCGTCAGCGTATCTCCCACCATAAGTATCTGCTCTTTACCAACTTCTTGTGCCCTTTGCGAATGATCATAAGCGAATATGAACATCTGTGCATCGGGCTTACCAAATTTAATAAATCGACGGCCCGTAATAGCCTCTACCATATCAGCAACACCACCAATAGCAACAGCCACCTCTTTACTGGAGACCGGATATGATCGGTCTGTATTGGCGACGATAGCCGGTATATTTCGCATCCGCAACAGATTAACAATCTTGTTGATGTCACGATTCCAATCAAAGCCTTCATCGTCCAGAAAAACTAAGGCATTGATATCTTCACACGCATCCAGATCCACGTCAGCAATAGACATTGTATGCAGACCGACCTCTTGCAGATAGTGTGCAGAGGCCTCCGTACCCAAATAAGCTACACCCCCCTTTTTCACTTTAAGGCGCAGGTACTCGGTAGCTAACATGCCCGAAGAAATGATCTTACTGGAATCGATAACCGCTAAACCTTGCTCAATATAAGCATCCGCTAGACTCTTGGGACTACGCGAAGCATCATTTGTAACAACATAGAAATCGATATCCATATTTAGCAAAAAGTCAAATGTACGATCAATACCATTAAGTATACCAAGAGAATTTTTCAGCACACCGTATGCATCGAAAAATATGACCTTATAGCGACTAGCAACTTTACCAAAATCGATTATTTCCATACTAAAGATCTAATGCCTTAAATATTGGTTCGGGATTAAACTGTGTTTCTAGATTAGGGAAGTACAGCTCAAACGCTTCTCTCTGTAGCTTAGTCGCATAAAGTTCATGAAAAAAATAATGACCATATTTTACGACATAGTTCAGAATAAAAAAGCGATAGGCTTCTTTAATAAAAAGCACTTCATCACGCGAGAGTGGATAGACTGAATGATATTCCTTGAGAAATATCAAGAAGCGCGGTTCCATTATAGGATCGATCAGATAAGAAAAAATCGTGCGATCCCCCACTGTTGAGCACACTCTACTTAAAAAGTAGAAATCTAATACGCGAGAGCTCATTCGAAACCAATCATAGTCCCAACGAGAGAAGAGTTTTGTTTCTTTCGTGACGGAGAAGTTGCCAATATTCCAATCCACAAACACCGGAGTAGAATCCCAATCATAAGCCTTCAACTTTTCCATATTACTATCAAACAGTTCTACCTGACGCCGTATCTCATCAACAGTACTTCCGTGTCGAAACTGTCCATCTTCTGTATCTAAATACGACAACAAGCGTAGCATATCCCCTTTCAAAGTTTTCGACCAATCGGGCAAGATATTACGCAGACGGTAACAGGATTGATGAAAGTGGGCTATCTCATTGCCCAACAATTTAATTTGCGATTCATTAAGAATGCGCGGAAGTTTTTCCGCTACGCGAATCGGATTGTAGAAAACGACCCACGAATCGAGTAATCCATCCTGATGACGATAGGTAAAAAGTTCGTTTTTACGCAGTAAAGAGCGAGAAAGTATGTTGTCGAAAGGTTCGGGCAAGTTATTGGCTAACGCATTGATCAACGAATGGTCTTCTACAAAATCTTCATAAGTGCCAAAATAAGAAAATTTAGCAATAACCATTGTATCGTCTTCCAAACGTAGACGAAATACATGATTGGTCGACACCATTGCGCTTATATCGGTGATAGACTGAACGGCACGTGAAGAATCGTAAGCGTACCAGGCGGCTTCAACAATGGCATTAAAGTTTATATGCATCATGGAACAGAACCCCTACGCCTAAGAGCGTTTAATAACGAACACCAAAAAATAGCCTGAACCGACTGTTCCTCTGGACGATTAGACAACAGATCACTAAAATGTAGGCGTTCACGAAAAATAAAAAAACAACTACCCGGCGGGAAAATTCATATGACACCGACTCAACGCTATCTTTTTGACCTCCATGGATTCTTACACATACCGAACGTTTTAACCCCCGGACAATTATCTGCCGGACGAAATGCTATAGATCGCTACATGGCGATGCCTGATGACCAAATGCCCGAAGGTTTTGCCCGCTCTGCTGATGGTAAAAGTTATGAAAACGGATTTGCCTTTGATAAGGCGCTGGAGTCAATTGTCGTGCATCCGGCGCTGTGGCCCATAATACGAGAATTCACACATGATAGGCCGGCATTTTCTCGCGGCACGCTGCTGGTTGACACCCATAAACATGCTCCGCTTAACTTGCACTGCGCCCGAGAAGACTACGGCTGGCAAAGCACGCGCTACGACACGCGAGAGGGTCGTATCTTCTGCGATGACTTTGTCATTTTTCCCTATTTTGATGATGTATACCCGGGCGACGGCGGCCTACTCGTAGTACCCGGTTCACACAAAGCAGCCTTCCCACGTCCAACAGAATTTTTTGATGCAGATCTCTTAAAAGACGATGCGCCGCTGCCGTCGGGGATAGTAAACGTCACGCCCAAAGCGGGCGACGCCATTATTATGACTGAAATGGTTGCCCACGGCACGCTGCAGTGGCGTCCCAAAGATCGTATGCGCCGCACGCTCGTACTGCGCTACCGACCTCAGTTTAAAGGACAATCCTATGCGCTACCCGACTCCGTCAAAGAGCGTCTATCTCCCGAAACAATAGAGCTCATGGCATCGGCTCATTACACCGAAACCAAGGCCATTGCCCAATTGGATACCGTAACTCTACACTAAAAAACAGATAACACAACCAAAAAAACGCTAACTATCCTATGAAAAAACTAGTATCTATACGGGCCGTATTATTTGATCTGGACGGTACGCTTATGGATTCAGAATCGCTCACAGAGCGCGTCATTATAGATCTATTAAACGAGCACGCTCTGTCTGCATCTAACCTAGACCTACGTCAGTTTCACGGCATAAGTTGGCAAAGTATTGCTCTGAAGTTAAGCGATTTGTTCACTCCTCTAGACGACTTTGAGAATACGATTAAAGTACTTTCAACGCGCTTTTCCGAGCTATCCCAACACGCACCTCCTCCTCTAGTCCCAGCCGCTCGAGAGACCTTCCTTGCCGCCAGCAAACATTTCCCAACGTCCATTGTTACAGGAAGTAATACTGATGTAGTAGAGAATTTCCTACGGAACGCCGAATTAGAATCTGCCTGCTCTTTTTTTATAAGCAGCGAAGATTATACAGAATCAAAGCCTCACCCATCTTGTTATCAGCTGGCTGCAGAGCGACTCAATATACCGCCCGCACAGTGCCTGGTCTTTGAAGATTCTACTCCCGGACTACAGGCTGCCCGTGCAGCAGGCATGCCAGCCATCGCTGTTTTACACAATGCGCCACCACCTCCCGCTGACTTAGCTGTTGGCCTTATCACCGATTATACAGAATTACCCAATACGTTTTTCGACCAAATTGGCCATCCTTCTCTTACGGAAGAATGATACACATAACTCTTGGAATAAATCTTGTTATTGTTCGGTCAATTTCACTTTTCTCACGCTCGCTATACTCCCAAATTCATACTACATATACGGATTAATCATTAATAATGTCCCATCTTTTGTCACTATCAACACAAGGCCAATCGATGATAGAGGCTAAAGTGGGTCGGATCGCCTATGGGCAAAGAGAAAGCCCCCAGCTAACGTA
>CAXGPR010000105.1:0-11132 GCA_964011675.1 uncultured bacterium | reverse complement strand
AACGATGGAGACCAATGGCTGCTAACTGAACAGGCAGGACGGTTTCCTCACGTTGCTATTCATGGCGCACTGATAGAATTAGAAATCGCAGGCCGATTTATACGGGCCAACCACTATCCTTCAATAGCCCGTCGCCTTGCGCAAGCAGAGGGAGCAGATTTAGTCTGTTACGGACATGACCATATTGCGCACAGTGAAATACTGGGCAATGGTACACTGCTGGTAAATCCTGGCGAGGTTATGGGGCGGTTAGGTAGGAGCACTTACGCCCTTATAGACCTCGGGCAGATGAAGCATGAGTTAATAGAAGTATAAATCCCGCGAAAGTGCCTCGTTCGCTCTATTCTAAATATCCCAAGTCCCGCAGGCGCTGGTCCAGCAACAAAGCATCAGTAGGGGCTAATTCATCTGGGGTTGAAGTTTCTTGCTGGGAAGAGTTAATCATGTTTTTCATCTCGCCCTGAAATTGGACGTGATCGGCTTCGGTTAGGGAAAGCGGATCTTCATTAAACGTTTGTTCTCCCCAGCCCCGGAGTTGTTTCTCGTCATAGGTGTACTTGGTTAAAGCATTAAAAAGGCACCATTGGGGACCGGTCGTCTGGCGAAAGGGGTCTATTTTACTATGCGGCGATATCAAGTCACTGGGCATGGGATCGGGGTGAATTTGCGCTAGCTTATAGGCGCGGGGGTCTTTTTCATGGCGCAGGTCTGTAGCAAACCCAGTATAGCTGTGTTCGACGCTTGCTATATTAAGGAGCATTGGGTATAAGTCAATTAGTGAAGCCACCGGTCTTAGAGGAGGAGGATTGCCCGTTCCGGGCAGGTGGTAATACAGTGGAATTCGGAGGACGGAATTACGCAAGGTGTAGCCATGATAAGGTTCTTCTGCTGTCCAACTCTCGCCGTGATCTGAGAAGATGACTATGTTCCAATCGCCGGCATCTATTGAGTTCAGGACCATTGCTATTTGTCTGTCTAAAACGATTTCGACTGCTTTCTTATACCGCTCTTTCACAATATGAGATTTTCCCATTTTCAGCAGCTGTGCAGTTTCCCCAAGGGCGGACTGATCAGCTGCCCCGTAGGGGGTGTGCGCCCCCCAATAATGCAAAAACACGAACCGAGGCTGTCGGTGTGCTTGGCGCAGTGCCTCAGATACGGCGGTTGGATGAAACGGTTTAATGTATGGGGCAAAACTCAATCCAGTAAACAGATCGTGTGCTTCTGAAAAACAGTGGACGCGATATCCGCTTTTTTCTACTTGTTCAAAGAGGTGAGGTAGGCCTTGCCGCATGGCCTTGCTGCTCTGTCCCAGTATGCCGTGTTCAAATGGATACAGGCCCGTAAATAACGATGTATGCACGGGGCGAGTTGCAGTGGATGCGGAAAAAAGACCGCTGTAAAAACAGAAATTACGAGTTAGTGAATCAAAGCGCGGGCTGCGTATTTCAGCATTGGTTTGGGGAACGTAATCAATGCGTAGACTGTCGATTGATATAAGTAGAATGTTCATCGGTCTAGGTGAGTAAGCCGCGGCCATGTAGGGGGAAAATCGTCTCTACGGTTTCCGCTCTGATACCATAAATGCAATCGTGGAGAAAGGTTGTTGAGTCAGTATAACCCAACGCGAGTTCGAGACGGTCTCCTAAAGTGGGCAGGGGGCTGTCCTGCTTGACTGAATAGACTCCGTGTTCGGCAGAGAGATATTGTAGTGCGATACCTTCATGGGATAGGACCATGGGGGGGGCGTGATGGGCGGAAATAGTCTTGAACCCTGCGTCGGTAACGATTTGGCCAGTTCGATGACTCGTGACGGTGGTAACGGCACGGAGCGCAATCTGAAGGTTTTCCACGTTAAATTCCTCGCGATACTTTGTATCCATAAAGATGCCCCCGCCGGCCTGAACTTCGGTTACACCTTGGATGGCAGCTGTATAAGTATACGACCCAGTCCCACCTGCGCTTATAATTTCGCAGGGAATACCTTTGCTTTCTAAAGCGTCTCGGCAATCTAGTAAAATAGCGATTGCCTTTTGACAGGCAGCTCTCTTTTGTCGCGGTGGTTTGATGTCGAGAACGTGACCTTCGTATCCCATGAGGCCGCGAAAGGAAAACGCCTCGTGCTGGTGGATTTGCTCTGCAAGCTGCACTGCAGTCTGAATATCCTGCAGTCCCACCCGCCCCATGCCTACGTCTATTTCCAAGACGATAGGAATAATCGCGTCGTCTTTGCGAGCTGCTTCTATTGCCCAAGGAAGCACAGCTGCGTCTTCTATGCTTACGATCACTTCAGCGCGGTCTAACAGCTGACTTAGGCGATTCCATTTAATTTGAGTCGTTAACTGATTAGCCAAAAGAATGTGGTCGATTCCGTGTTTGACCATCATCTCCGCTTCGCTCAACTTTGCGCAGGTTATTCCGATTGCTCCGGCGCGGAGTTGCATATGAGCGATGTCGGGTGATTTATGCGCTTTGCTGTGGGGACGCCATCCGCATTCGTGCCGCTTGCAATACGAACTGATGTGGTCAATATTGTGCTCTAAAAGGTCTAAATCCAACAGCAAATGAGGAGTGTCTAGCTGTTCCTTTGAAAGGCCGATAGCGTTATTACTCATGGGGCTGTTGCCTGATTAAACGTTACGGAAGTTACGACAACACTCTTGGGATGTTCGTTGTGGATTTTTAAAAAAGGTCCCAACGCGTTTATTTCAGTGTTTAATAGAGCTGATGGGCCATCATATTGGCAATGCCAAGCAGCATTTACTTTTTGGAATCCGTCGGCCTTATCGCCAGTGTACAGAGTGAACGGTGGATCTATTGCGGGAGCAGAAACGGCGGTTGTTGCTATTTCGATCCGAATATTTGACGGGTGTTTTTCAAGCTCGAGAAATATGCTCGCACCAAGATCTAAGGCTAAGTTGCCCAGCATGGGGGGATGCATTGTGGTTGGATTACCCGTTTTGACATCTTCTTCAAGGGGGATAAGCCCCCACTGGATATACCCTATGTCACTCATAGCGAAGCTCCTATCCGTTGAGATGGGCTGTCCAATTGCCCGGATTGAGTAACTGCTTATCCTCTACTTCGATCTGGTGTATGCGGGAACGAAGATCGGCAGGGAGCGGCCCAGCTTCATAGTAACGCAGGTTTTGGTCCAGCTCTTCGAAATGCGTCGTTCCAAAAAGACTAACCCGGATGCTTGGGTTGTAGGCTACGTAGCGCAGTGCAAGTTCTGCGGTTGAAATTCCAGCATCGGCGGCGCATAACACGAATTCCCCTAAGGCTTTATTGAGAGAAGACATGGCTCTAGGTAAGGGTCGAGTCGTGGCTGAAGAAAGAAGTCCCTGTAAAAAAATGGACCGTACGACTACGTCGACTTCCTTTTTCCTTGCGCGTGGAAAAAGCTCAGAATCGGCTGAGCGATCCAATGCGCTGTAGGGGACTTGCAGAGCAGTAAAGAAGTCCGGAAAAGAGAGGGCATGTAAGGGTGCCTCGAGGCCATATGTGCTGACGCCCCAACGACTAACCCAGCCGCACTCAGTAAAATGCGCCATGGCATTAAAAAGAGCGGGAGAGGTAAACGCGCCCCGCTGACTGTGCAGTTTCACTAGGGGAAGGGTATCCATAGCCAAGAGGGACCGACTTTTTTCTAATTGCTGACTAAATTGCTGTATGAGCACGCGGACGTCGCTTTCTTGCGGTACGGTTACCTTTGTGCAAATCATCGGTTGGAAGGGGGCAGTAATGCAGGCCTTGCCCACAACTTCTTCGCTGTCTCCATAGGCAGAAGCCGTGTCGATATAGTTTATACCCGCTTCAAACGCCCGGTGGATTAGCGCGATCGACTTCTTTTCTTCAGGAGGGGGGGTATTGCCCAGACCATAGGGCATTCCCAATGCTACGGTGCCCAAACCTAGCTGAGAAACATCAAATTCACTCCTTTCCAAGCGGTTAAATTTCATGGTGTTGCCGATCCTGATACGGCTTTTTTAACGCTGCCTCCGTGCGCTGATAGAAGCGCTCGGGCTCGGTCTGGGGAAACATCGCATAGCGACATGACAAGCGCGATCTTTAAATCTCCGGCTGCCTGCGAAAGCACCTGACGTGCCTCTTCGATTTCTAAACCGGTCAGGGTGGAAAGAATCCGCTGACTTCGATCGATTAGCTTTTTGTTGCTGGGATGGAGGTCTACCATCAGGTTGCCGTAGGTTTTTCCACAGCGGATCATAGCACCCGTAGTAATCATATTTAGGACGAGTTTGGTGGCAGTACCAGCCTTTAATCGAGTGGAGCCTGTGAGCACCTCTGGGCCAACGCGGGGAGCTATTTGTATATCGACAGAAGGAGAAGTCTTTTGGGGGCTACAGGTGAAAAATATGGTTGAACAGCCAACGGAACGAGCATGGTCTAAACCGCCTAATACATAAGGGGTAACGCCACTAGCTGCAATACCCATGACGATGTCACGGTCAGAAAGCCGCTGTTCTTGGAACTGTCCAACAGCGCCTTTGGGGTCATCTTCTGCGCCTTCTACTGCACTGAAAACGGCGCTTCGTCCACCCGCTATAAGCCCTTGGACTTGTTCGTGGGGGACCCGAAAAGTGGGGGGACACTCAGAGGCGTCGAGTATGCCTAGGCGACCGCTTGTTCCCGCACCCAAATAGAACAGTCGTCCGTCTCGACCAAAGGCGTGACTAACCAATTCGACTGCCTGCGCTATGTGGGAAAGTTCTTTAGAAACGGCTAGGGGAACGAGCTGGTCTTCACCGTTGATAATAGTGAGCATTTCTAAAGTAGAAACTTCATCTATTTGCTCACTGGCAGGGTTTTGCTGTTCGGTTAATAACGCGGCCCAGTCTAGCATACCAACCCTTTGGATTTAAAGGTGTTAGTGTTTAATGGAGATATTCACAGCAGATATGGAGCGAAAAGTACGTAGAGATGGAAGCAGGGAAAACCCCTTTTTGGAAAAAATTTCCTTTAATTGAGCCAAAACAGAGAGAGGAATAGCACCGGGAGCGCGGAGAAAAAAAGTGTAAAGGTGCTAATCGCGACCATAAAGCTGAGTATGTGGTATATCTTCACCGATAGACTGCATATCCAATTAAACATAGAGGTCTTCCTTTAGAGTATTTTATTGTCCAGAATAGCAATAAACAGGCCACATTGTTTTGGTGTCATTGTCAATCTTTCGGAGAGGGTCTATATTTGACCAAATATCAGATAAATACTAATGAACACAGTGTGATATGAATCCAGAACTCGAAAAGACATACGATCCTAAAAGCGCTGAAGAGAAGTGGTATGCCCACTGGGAAGAAAAGGGCTATTTTAACGCCGATCCAAACCCCGAAAAAACGCCCTATTGCATAACTATACCTCCCCCAAATGTTACGGGAGAACTGCATATGGGGCATGCGATTCAGCATGCAATTCACGATCTGGTTGTCCGATGGAAGAGAATGCAGGGTTATGAGACGCTCTGCCTGCCGGGGACGGACCACGCCGGAATTGCAACCCAAATGAAGGTGGAGCAGCAGTTGGCTGCCGAAGAGGGGTTGAATCGCTATGATATAGGCCGGGAGGCACTTCTTGAGAAGATTCATGCTTGGCGAGATAAATACGGCGACGCGATATACTACCAATTACGCAAGCTGGGTTCAAGTTATGATTGGCGTCGTGCTCGATTCACCTTAGATGAGGGATACGTTGAGGCCGTCCTTCAGGCTTTCGAACACTTTGGAGACCAGGGTTGGATTTACAGAGGGCGTCGTATGATAAACTGGTGTCCAAAGTGCCGTACGGTAATTTCGGACTTGGAAACCGAAGAGAAAGAGCTCGATGGACACCTTTGGCATATTAGATACCCGGGCTTAGATGGAGGCCCTGATGTGGTCGTAGCAACCACGCGACCGGAAACGATGTTAGGCGATACCGGTGTTGCAGTGCATCCCTCTGATAAACGGTGGTCACAGGCGGTTGGCCAGCGGGTTTTGTTGCCGCTTGTAGAAAGAGCAATTCCCATCGTTCCAGATGATTACGCCGACCCTGAAGTGGGCAGCGGTGCGGTTAAGGTTACCCCTTGTCATGATCCAAATGATTACGCAATCGGAGAGCGTCACGACCTTGAACAGATACAGGTAATAGGCTTTGACGGCATTATGACAAAAGAAGCCGGTCGCTTTGCCGGTATGGATCGATATGCTTGTCGTAAGCAGCTTATTTCCGAGTTGGATGAGGCAGGTTTGCTCGTAGAAGTGGTAGATCATCCTCACGCCGTACCGCATCACGATAAATGCGGTACCGTTATAGAACCTCTGCCTATGGAGCAGTGGTTTATGAATATGGAGGCCCTTGCGGAGAAGACGCGCTCTCTATTGATCTCTGGTCAAATCGCCTACGTGCCTGATCGGTTTAATGCGTATGCCCTTGAATGGTTAGATAATATTCGCGATTGGGCACTCTCAAGGCAGATTTGGTGGGGCCACCGCATACCTGCCTGGTACTGTTTGCACTGCAGTCGCGATGGACTCATACCTATGGGCGGGCTCGATCCGGAAAAGGCCTTTGCAGAAGGGAGTTTTCGCGTTTCGGTTGCGGATGGTGCTAAACCATACGTGCGTGCGCACAAGCCGGATGCCTGTCCTGACTGCGGAGGAAGAGAATGGGTGCAAGATCCCGACGTTCTGGATACGTGGTTTTCTTCTGCTCTTTGGCCCTTTGCTACACTAGGGTGGCCAGAAAAGACCGACTCTCTATCCTATTTCTACCCGACAGACCTGATGATAACAGGGCGAGATATCCTCTACCTTTGGGTGTTGCGGATGGTCATGACCTCCATAGAATGTAGGGATGAGATACCCTTTAAAACGGTCCTTGTTCATCCAACAATTCTCACTAAGGATGGGCGGCGGATGAGTAAGAGTTTGGGCACGGGGCTCAACCCACTGGACTTGGTTGATCTCTATGGGGCAGATGCCACGCGTTTTAGTCTGTTGGCACAAGCCGGTGCCGTGCAGGACGTGCGCTTTGATGCCGAAGTGAAAAACAACGTAGTCTTATCTTCCTCCAGTGCAGAAATGGGCCGCAATTTCGGAAACAAGGTATGGAACGCCGCTCGGTTTGTAACTATGAATATGGATGGATATGAGCCAGGACTGGTGGAAAGAGGACGTGGTGAATTAGCCGATCGGTGGATATGGAGTCGGCTCGCTCAAACGATCGCAGAGGTCAACTTCCGAATGGAGGCATATCGGTTTAGCGATGTCATTCGTGCCCTATACGACTTTTTATGGCGAGACTACTGCGACTGGTATTTAGAATTAGCTAAGGGACGTCTCCAGGCTGACCAACCCGAGTTGCGGCTACCCGTCCAGAGAAATCTCGTCGAGATACTTGAAATTGCCCTGCGACTTCTGCACCCCGTAATGCCTTTTATGACGGAATCCCTTTGGCAGGCGTTGCCCAAAAAGGGGAGTTCGGCGGAGAGTATCGTAATTTCTTCTTGGCCAGAGTCGCTGGACGGACTGGTTGATTTGGTAGCCGAGCAGGATATGGAACGGGTACAAGAAATCGTTACAGCGGTGCGCACGGTTCGCTCTGAGATGAATGTACCTCCAGCCACTAAAATTCCCGTGATCTTGTCTCTCCCCAATGCCAATGGGGTAGACGAACTCGAAGCCATAGGCCCCTTGGTAAGCGGGCTTGTCCGCGCAAGCGAAATTACGGTGGGCATTGCAGTGGATCCTCCCGCGGCATCAGGTAGTGCTGTGGTAGGGGCAGTAGAAGTTTTTGTTCCCTTAGAAGGAATTATAGACTTAGGGGTAGAGCGAGGCCGTCTAGAAAAAGAAGTCGCTAAGTTTGAAAAGCTAGTTAAAAGCATGAACGGCAAACTCGCGAATGAGAAATTTATTGCCAACGCACCGGCGGATGTGGTTAAAAAAGAGCGCGAGCGATTGATCGAATACGGAGATACCTTAGAGATGTTACGCGATAGTTTACAGCGCATTTCCTAATCAGTCGAAGACGAATTTGCGGGGAGGGCGAAGGTTTTTCTAACTTCGCCCTTCTTTTATTTGACGGGGATAGTAAGTTATTCACCCAATATGGCATACGATTATTACACTGTTTGGGCGTTAGCCAATGAATTAAAGGAAGCCCTAGTCGGTAAGGATATTTACGCTGCCAACACCCGAGGAGAAGTCCTCTACATGCAGCTCGGGGACGGCTCTCTTTTAGCAGAGTGTCGCCGCGACGGCACGCTTCGGTTGTTGACCGCAGACAGAAAGCGAGGGCCAGTTACTCAGGGTCACGGAGCCGAACGCTATTTGGCTGGTGCCCGTGTTATTGACGTGGGTGTCGCTGGGCGTGATCGGGTTATTTTCCTCCGCTTAGCGCGTGAAAATAGGAGAGGGGAAAGGTCGTACGGTTCTCTTTTTTTTGAGCTTTTAAGCAACCGGGTGGCCTGTGCGCTAACCAGTGAGCGAACGGGTGAAATACTCGGAGCTTGGGGGAGGGAAGATAGAATAAAAATAGGGCAAGTTTACGCTCCTCCAACGGGTTTGGACCGCTTCCTTCCAGGTATTGATGAGGAAGGCCTATTTATTGAAAAAGTTGTTGAAGGGGAGCTGATCAATCTTGGGGATATTTGCCGTCGCTTGCTTGTCGGGCTGGATCGGCAACAAATGGCAGAGCTATTTTATCGCTCCGGTTTGACGCCTGAAACAGACTGGGATCAGGAGAATTTACACGCACTTTGGGTAGCGGCAGAAGCGATGTTTCACGAAGCAGAGGAGCCGAATGGGTATGCCTATCAGCTGAAGCAGCGATGGCACTTCTCTGCCTTAAAACCCGCTCGTTTGCTTGAAGGAAGCTTAGTGGAAGTAGCGGATTCTGTAAGTGCTGTTGTAAGCTATACTACAAGAGAGAATGGAAAGGCTGAGCGCACGCGTCGCCATCGCGACATGCTGCATCAGCTTCTCAGAAAAGAGTTGAAGAGTTGTCGGAAGAAACTCGCCGCGATGAGAGCGGATCTAAAAGAGGCAGAAAAGGGTTCGGATTGGGAGCGCAAAGGGCATATACTTTTAGCGCAGGTCGATTCCGTTACCCCCGCTAGTCAAGAAGTAGAGCTGAAGGATATTTTTGATCCAGATGGAAAACGGAGGTGTCGTATAGTATTAAATCCCCAGCTTTCGGCGGTAGAAAACGCGGGCCATTTTTTAAAGAAAGCGCAAAAATTCCAGCGTAGAGAAACGCTTTTACCCGAGCGAATTAAGCGAGAAGAGATTGTCGAGAAGGAGCTGGCCGAATGTGAAGCACGCTTAAGTGACCCAGATAGAGATGCACGCGAAATAGAGGAATGGTTGGAAAATCGAGGCATAAGAGGGAAAAAGTCAGGAGACGTATCGCCTAGAAATGGGAAGCGGAAAGAGGGGCAAGGTGCTTATCCCAGACAATATACTACGAGCGATGGATGGACTGTTTTAGCGGGCCGTAACAACAAGGAAAACGATATTCTGACCCATAAAATGGCAGCGCAGAATGATATGTGGTTTCACGCTCATGGATACCCAGGTTCGCACGTCATTTTGCGTAGAGAGGGAAGGAAGGAAGAGCCCAGCAAGCAATCGTTAGGGGAAGCAGCTGGCGTGGCGGCATTTTGGAGCAAAGGCAAGTCTGCCAAAAAAGTTCCCGTGGTATACACCCTCGCAAAGTACGTTAGCAAGCCCAAGGGGGGAGCGCCGGGGCAGGCCATTATGAAGAGAGAGAAAACAATTATTGTGGAACCCAAAGTTCTGGCTGAGTCTAAGGATTCATATAAATTAAATTATGTAAAATAAAGAGGATACATGCCATTAGACATCGGTTTAATCGGATTACCTAACGTCGGTAAGTCAACTCTATTTAATGCGTTAACTAATGGGCATGCCGAAGCTGCGAATTACGCTTTTTGTACGGTTGATCCCAATGTGGGAATCGTAGAAGTGGCTGATCCTAGGCTTGGCAAATTGGAAAAGCTTGTTTGTCCCCAAAGTTGCGTTGGTGCTTCTATTCGCTTCATAGATATAGCCGGATTGGTGCGGGGAGCTCATCAGGGAGAGGGGTTGGGCAATCAGTTTTTGGGTCATATTCGCGAAGCAAATGCCCTCATACACGTTGTGCGCTGTTTTGAGCATAGCGAAATAACTCATGTAGATGGTGGCGTTGACCCACTTAGAGACATTGAAACGCTTGAAACCGAGCTGCTATTAGCCGATTTAGCGGTCTTAGAAAAAACGATTGAGCACCTTGCTAAGGTCGTGCGTTCCAATCCCAAGTCTTCCCAAAAACTCGAACTAACAACCATAGAAAAGGCGCGAGATACAATCAATCAAGGACAGTTTCTGCGATCGTTAGAATTCACCAAAGAAGAGCTAGAGGTCCTCAAGGTGCATCCGCTCCTGACGATCAAGCCAATGATCTACTTGGCGAATGTAAGCGAGGGGCATGATGCTCGGGAAAAAGCTCATCTTGAGGTCCTAAAAGGGCACTGTGGCGAAAGCTATGTAGTCCCTGTTGCCGTTGGGATTGAGTCGGAACTCATTGATTTAGATGAAGAGGATAGACAGCTCTTTTTAGAGGATTTGGGAGACCTGGCTGGGGGAATTGATCGCGTTGTTCAGGGTGGGTATAGGCTGCTTGACCTAGTTACATTTTACACTCTTGCCAACGAAAAATTACAAGCTTGGCAGCTTCCGCGGGGGTTTTGTGCACCACAAGCCGCAGGTCGAATCCACAGCGATATGGAGATGGGTTTTATTCGAGCAGAGGTCGCTAAATATGACGAACTAATTGCCGCTGGTGGGATAGCTAAGCTTCGTGATTTGGGTCAGTTGCACCTCGAAGGAAAAGAATACATCGTCGAGGATGGAGACGTTATACAGTTTCTTTTCAAGGCATAAAAACCCTAATCTAAGACCAACCATAAACGGCTTGACGTTCGGTCGAGGGCCTTCTATTATAATCATTGATGTTCCGCGGAATCTTATATGGAAAGCCCACGATGAAAGATGCGCTTGGATTTATAGAAACTCGAGGCTGGGTCTCTATGGTAGGAGCAATCGACGCCATGGCGAAAACGGCCCAGGTGGAGT
>CAXGPR010000104.1:0-11216 GCA_964011675.1 uncultured bacterium | reverse complement strand
CGTACGACTCATGCAGGGAGGAACATTGTTGCGTTCCTGTCCTCTGCGTGGTGAGTCGTTACCTGACTTTCCTGCAGTTCGAGATACGCTGGTTGCGCGCGTGCGCCGTTATCGCAGTCTTGTGCCTCTAGCCCCAATCAAATCAGGACCGTTTGATTGGGAAGATCGGCTCGTCCACGAGGCGCCCGATGATGGAGCGCTCTACTTTTCTAGTGGAATGGTGTTGACGGCTGATCGAATCTGGCAATCGGAACAGGGGGTAAGCGCGTTGGTAGATCCGCTCGATTTTCGCGCGCTATTCGGCGCATGTCCCGAGGGAACGGTGCTCGTCTATTTGCCTGCTGACTGGCAAAGTGAGCAATAGATGAAAGTTGGAAGCGCTCGAATTGACATAACTCCCTCGCTTGGAATACCTATGGGCGGCTACTGGGGACGGAGTGGAGGGGCGGCTGAAATAGGTGATGCTCTTTATGCTCGGGCGGTCGTATTTCAGTTAGGCAAGCGGCGCTGTGCATTGGTTAGTCTGGATTTAGTATCGATCAGTGCGGAAACCGTAGGCCGGATGCGCGCGCGGATTTCGGCGCGCACGGATTTGGCTTCCCATTCTGTTATGGTCTGTGCTTCGCATACCCATTCTGGTCCATTAACGCTGGCCTACCGCGGTATGGGATCCGTCGATGAAAGTTATGTAGACCGCGTAATTTCTGCCGTCGTAGAAAGCGTCGCCCAAGCCTGTTCGGTATGTGAAGAGGCTCGTTTGTACTATGCGCGTCCACCAGTCCAGATCGGTCAGAATCGCCGCTTGCCTCTTGGGCCAACCGTTGAGCATGCCCATGTCTTATGGTGTGAGGGGGCACAGGGAGCGATAGCGACGCTCTTTCAATACGCCTGCCATCCGGTTGTGCTCGGTGCCGATAATTTAAAGATAAGCGGCGATTTTGTTGGAGAGGCGGCTCGGCTTATAGAGCGAGAATCGAAGGGCACGGCCCACTTCTTTAACGGTGCATGTGGTGATATAAATCCGCGTCAGACAAATGCCGATGATTCGGCGGTTCAATCTTTGGGGGGGGAACTTGCTTCTGCGGTGTTGAAAGCGCGGTCAGAAGCGCAGCGGCTCTCCGACGGGCAGGTCAATTGGCACCTGCACACTGTGGACCTGCCACTAAGGCCGCTGAAATCGCTGCGAAAGCAGTCGGTTATATTGGCTTTGAAGCTGCTCGGGCGAGCGACTTTAAAACGGCGAGATCGAGGGGCTGTAAATGCGGCCCGCGCGCGTCTTCGTTGGGCGTTTGATGCCCGGTCTGAACAAGGTAATCAAGCCCGCACCTTTTCCATCCAATATATAGCAGTCGGCCCGCTGGTTTTTATGGGGTTTGAAGGCGAATTATTTGCGCGCTATCAGCTCGAAATAGAGGAAGCCCACCCGGAGGTCGTAGTGTGTGGTCTCGCCAATGGTTGTATCGGCTACGTGCCGACTGCAGATGAGTATGAGCGCGGCGGATACGAGGTAGATGAGGCGCACAAAGTGTATCCAGGCACGCGCGGTGTAGGTCCGGAAAGCGAAGATATTATTCGCGCTGCCGTGGAAGATGCGTTGATGCGTCTAAGCGACTAGGACGGCTAATTCGCCGTAAAAAAACGCTCTTCTGTGCCGCCAGACCCTATGCGTAGTGCCACGCGTTTTCCACAGCGTGGGCAGGCGCCCTGATAGGCTGTTTTATCTCGATTGATATAGACGCGCGAGTACACGTTGCAGCACGTGAAATGCACGCCGAGAAATTTGCGTTTTTCTGTCATTTTGCACCTTTTGCCCAATATAGAATTGTCATTTATAGACTGTCAAGCAGCGGTTGCGTCTATACATAGCATTGCGCAAATTTACCCTTAAAAACTATGATAAAATCTATCAAGAGAGATCTACAGGCCCTATATGATGGGGTGCCTGCTACGCGCTGTGCAGGGTCGGGAGAATGCTGTCATCTCACACCGAAAGAGTTCGACAATCACTACGCAACGATGTTTCCCCTGTATCGCGTTGAATATTTAAACATCGTAGAGCACGTGGAGAGAGAGATGCCGGCCGAACGGCGCGACGCCCTGCTCGCTCATACGGAAGAGCGGCCCCGTCGCTGTCCTTTCCTCGGTGCTAATCAGGGCTGCACTATCTATCCCGTGCGTCCGCTGATCTGTCGAACGTATGGGGCGATGAATCCGCGTTCCATTCAGCGCGAAGCTGCGCACATGGTTGGCCAGATTCCCCATCGATGGATCCGCGACTTCTCGCGACGTGAAAGAGCGATGGTATGCCCGCGCGTAGCGGTTCTCGAACCGGAAAAAGTGAAGCTCCATGCACAGCGAACTGCAGATGGAACATACGAACATGAACTGACGCGACTCAGCCTGCAGGTCGATGTCGCCGGCGGCGAGCGGCGCACGATATTTAAGAGTATCAGTGGGCTGCGTAATTGGCCTATTCGATGGAGCTGGGGCGGATATAACACTGTGCGATTTGCTCCGTTAAAATGGCTACGCGCTCATTTTGAAGCTTATTGGAAACACGCAGAACTGGCCGATGCTGGATAGAGAGCAGATGCGACATATACCAGTTGGTGAAGCGCAGGTTGGCGACCGCATAGCGGAAGCGATTTACAATGAAAATGGTCGCGTGCTGCTCCCCGTTGGTGCTCGTCTTTCCGAAGCCGTGCTGTCTAGGCTAAACGGATAGGGCGTTGATCGCGTTGCCGTGCAGGGCCAGGAAGACCCGTCTGGTGGAAGACACGAACTCTCTGTTGAATGCGCTTGAACACCGCTTTGCGGGGCACGAAGAAGATCCGTTTATGATGCGGATTAAAGATGCTGCGCGGAGCGAGTGGAGAGAATGCGCGGGAAAAGCTAGAGCGGATCGAGGAGCAGGTGCGCCGCATTGTCAACGTTATAGAGCGCTTGAGTGCGATGGATGAAGCGAACACTGAGGAGTATGTGCGCGGGGGAGCTGCTATGATCGATCTTGGGACAGATCTCGCTTCTACACAGGGGGCAGATGATGAAAACGTATAGAGTCGCCATCCTTGGATGTCGAGGGCGTGGAGCTGCCGCGGCCCGTGCGTATGCGGCCCATGCGCGCACAGAGATCGTCGCACTGTGCGATCTTTTGCCCGAGCGCTTGCACGCGCTCGGGGATGAACTGAATGTTACGGCGCGCTACAAAGATTTTCACCAGATGATTCGGACGGAAAGTCCTGATATCGTTGCAATACCCACGGCGACGGAACTGCACTATCAGCTTTCAATGGCTGTCTTAGAGTATGGTGTGCACATTGATGTAGAGAAACCAATATGCACGGATCTTTCTGAGGCGGACCAGCTGTTAGATCTTGCCAAGGAAAAGAACGCGCGCATCGCCGTGCACCACCAAGGGCGATGCGGAGCTGCCATGAAAGCCGTCAAAGCGGCCATGGGAGAGGGAAAGATCGGCCAGCTGCAGTCTGTCTCTGGTAGCGGCAAGGGCTACTATGCTGGATATGGACTCATGAACATCGGCACACATGTCCTCAATGCAATGATCGGAGTGGCCGGCCCTGTCCGAGCCTTAACGGCCATCGCACAGGTTGATGGAAGGCCCGTACAGCCCGAAGATGTGTTGGTCGCTGCCGGTGGGATGGGATATGTCGTTGGCGAAGATATAACGGCGGGAATTGAGTTTGCTCGTGGTGTCCAAGGGGTGCATTTACAGCAGCGATTTTCGTCGGTGGATTCGCGCGCTTATAAAGTTGAATTCGCTGGGAGTGAAGGACGTCTACTTTGGCGGACAGGCGAGGCCTGGTTTCTGCCTGATGCTCACTATATTCCAGGAGAAACGGACTGGCAGCGGCTTCCGATTTCAATGCCGCTGGGATTTGATCCTTCAGGACCGGCGAATGAAGCGGAGTACTCATACGTAGACGACTATGTGTGTGCATTAGATTCCGAGACCGAGCACGAATGCAGCGGAGCTGAGGGAGTACACGTTCTAGAAGTGCTGTTGGGGATCTTTGAATCTGCAGCGACTGGTAGGCGCGTTGCGCTGCCGCAGATGGACCGCACGCATCCTCTGCTACGCTGGCGAGCGCTAGCGGGCATGGAGATGCCCAAAACTGGACCCCGTTCTTATGGCGAATGGCTGTGTGAAGAGGATCGACGCTTAGGTCGACTGTAGATTTATGAACTACCTTCTAAGCTTATTGAACGTGCGGCGCAACGAAGTGCCGCGTTTGGTGCTTGCTTCGGCCGTATTCTTTCTTGCACAGGTCGACGATGGCATCGTTAAAAGCGTCGCTTCGGCCGTATTTAACGTGCGAGCAGGGGTCGAAAAACTGCCGCTGATGTATACCTGGATTGCTGTGGTGTTCTCGCTGAGCATGGCGTTTCTCTCATGGCTTACTTCTAAGGTGGCGCGGCAGCGCTTACTGCTGGGGCTGATGGTCTTTGTCGCTTCGGTTCTTACGGTTAACGCGCTGCTCTTATTGTACGAGCACCGGAGCGCGGTAGGACTGGGAACAGAGGCCTATTCGTTTCTGTTTATTTCCTCTGAACTGGCGCGCACGCTGATGAATTTCCAGATCTGGATCGTCGCTGGCGGCATTTGCTATACATCCCGCGCAAAAGTGCTATTTCCCCTACTTGCTTCGAGCGCCGTCCTCGGCGACATCGCCGGTGGGTTCACCGTTCAACTTCTCAGCGGACTCTTTGCTGCCCACGTGCTCTACGCGCTGGCTGTGGGCAATATGGTGGTCGTGCTTTTTCTCCTGCGGCTCCTATTGAGGCGCTACTTTGTCGTGCAGGAGGAGAGTGAAGGCGAAGCGGGGGCCACCATGGGCGAAAACATTCGCTTCTTTGCTGGTTCGCCCTATTTGATTCTGCTTTTTGTGCTTTCTATTGCGGTATTTGCTCTCTACACGGCTATTCACTACGGGTTTAACGTAATTGGTCGGCAACACTTTTATACCGAATCAGAGATTACCGAGTTTTTCGGGCTGTTTTTTGGTTTGACTGGCGTTGCAACGCTTTTTGTTACGACGTTTTTGCTGCAGCGGCTTCTGCGTTGGTTGGGTACGCGAAATATATACTTCTGGGTTGGACTGGTATATGCCCTCGTTGTTGGCCTGCTGCTAGGCGCTTTTGAAAACGCCTTTCCCCTCTCAATCATCGCGGCGATCTTCGCTGCAAACCTCCTCAACTACGTCCTGTTGGATAGCGTAATTGCGCCGGCCTATCAGGTGCTCATAAAGCTGGTACCAGCCCGCAACAGCGACGGAACTCGGATGATTATGGAGGGTGGGTTCATGCTGCTGGGTGGACTAGCTGGTGCCGGCATAACATCTCTGCACGCAGATGGAACCCTGAACCTGAGCGAATTGTTTATTGCCTTGATTGCGCTGGCCGGTGGCATGGTCGTTTGTGGCTTGCTGTTGCGCAAAAGCTACACTGCGGTGTTGGTACGTGCTGTGCGCGAGCAAAACTTTGACCCTGAGGACGAACAGGCCATGCAATCGTTGCGCGGTCTGATCGCTAATTCACCAGATTTTTCTCGTGGCCTCTTACTGCACCGCGAAGATGGAGTTCGTCAACTCGGCATAGAGATGCTGCGAGAGAATCCTGGGCCCGCTGGCGAACTTGTCTGTGTAGAGCTGCTCGGGCATGATAATCCTCGGATACGTGCCGCTGCCCTTTCAGCACTCTATCCGAAAGATGGTCAGACGGCCTCTAGTGAACTAATAGGCGCGGTGCTGTCTCGTCTGCGTGATGAAGATAACGAAGTACGGCTAGCAGCAGTGTGCTGTTTGATCGAATTATTGGACGATCGCGTGAAAACGAGGGATGGCTTGGTGGTGGGAGAGGCTGTTGCAGAGGAACTGTTCCGAGATGGGCAACGGGCCGCTATGCAAGCTCAGTGTTTAATTATGCTGGAGCTTTTGGAACATGATTCTTCCACATCAGGTCGTGCCAAGATATTGGACGCTTTGCTGGCAAGTGAAGATCCCGAGTCACTGATCGCGGGAATTGAAGCAGCGGGAAGTGCAGAAGATCCGGCACTAGTGGAGAGATTGGTGACGTTCCTCGAGTCTGGACATCCGGCCGTACGTGAAGCTGCCGTGCAGAGCCTGGGAAGGCTGGATACGGAAGAGAGCTTCAATGCGATGCGCCTGCAGTTGAATGATCCGGATCCAGATGTGGTCGATGCGGTCGTACAGGCGTTGAAAACTATCGGAGAATCGACCCGCAGGCAGCGCTTAGTCCATGACTTGGAAGCGTCGCCTCTACGCGAATGGCAGGGACTCATGTCTGCGCTGATGGCCATGGATGATGACGTATTAGACGATGCGCTACTGGGTTCGTGCCGCATGCGTTTGGTCGAGGCGAATCGCTATATAATCGCCCTCAACGCAGCCAAGGATTGGTCTCTAGATAGTGCAGCTGAGCTGTTGGCAGACCAGCTCTATGCCGAGGCGCAGGCCGTGCGGGATACCACCGTGCGCGTGCTGGGACACCTCGGTGATACGGGGGTCGTCGGAGATCTCGTGGAACGACTCAGTGGGAGCGATGCAGGGGCGCGAGATAATGCGATCGAACTGCTTGAGAACATTGCAGAGAGTGAGTTGCTCAGTCACCTTCTGCCTCTATTGGAGAGCGATCCAAGCGAACAGCTCCATATGGCTGAAGGGGTAATTCAGTGGAAAGCGGTCGAGGTGGAACAGGTGTTGACCTACCTGTTGAAAAATGGGGGAGTCTGGACTCAGGTAGCCGCCCTTTGGGCTGCCGTTCAGTGGGGGCATCGCTCTCTTTGCCAAGAGGTGGAAGGTCAGCTGGCGGCTATAGCGCAACAGATACTGGCGGAAACAGATGACGCACAGGGAGAAAGCCTGATGAACGACGAAATACAGCCGCTTACAACAATGGAGAAGATAACTTTTCTGAGGGGGTCGTCTTTTTTTGCGTCGCTTCCCTTGGAAGAGCTTTACCACGTGGCGTTATCGATTGAAGAAGAGAGCGTAAAAGCAGGAGAGACCGTCATTCGGGAAGGAACGATGGGAGATAAGATGTATATCGTTGTTAGCGGAGAGCTCGAGGTTAAAAAAGAAGGAGGCCCGCGGTTGGCCGTCCTCGGTGAGAAGCAGGTTTTCGGCGATATGGCCCTCTTGGACGATGAGCCGCGCTCTGCGTCTGTAATAGCGATAGGAGAGGTACACCTTCTATCGCTGCAGCGCTCAAACTTGGAGCGGATACTGCGTCGCTATGCGTCTATTTCTTTTAATATGATGCGCATCTTATCGCATCGTCTCCGCGAGGCACAGGCTAGTTAGCGATGCGATTCTTCGGAGACGGTCCTAATCGATAGGATCGATATCTCGTCCTAGTTCAGCTTGGGCCTGGAAGAGCTCTATTTCCTCGTGGACAGCTTTGGCTACTGTGCGTAGACCGAGCAGTGATTCGTCAATCTGCGTTGCACCCAGCGCCGCGTAGGGCGTCTCCACTTCGATTAACTGCCGGACGATGGGCAAACGGCGCGCAATGCCCCCGCTGAGTATGACCTCTCTCATCTTTTGGGCTGGATCAAAGAGCTGCAGAATGTCAATATACTGCCCTGCAAAGGCACGCAGGAGCGAGCAGAGATAGTTGTTTAGCGTCCACTTCCCCTCGGTAATATTTTGTATTGATCCACCGTTGGCGTAGCCGCGTGCGCCCGGAAAGAGGCTCAGGCTAAATTGCAGCGAGCTCGTTTGGATTTCATCTATTGTATGCGCGGCTAGCTGTTGCCAAATTGCATCCGTATCTCCGCTGAGCTCGCCCAGAAACCCCACGTGCTCGGCCAGCGCGCGGCCTCCGGGTATATGGGTAATGGTGTTGAGCCTCTGCCCTGAAAAATAGGGCCGCATCTCGGCTTCTTGGGGCGTCCATTTATCTTCTAACGTAGATACCTGTGCCCCCGTTCCTAGGTTGATCGAAAGCGTGTGACGTTCAACTAGGCCTGCACCGAGCAGGGAGCACTGATGGTCGCCGATGCCGACGTAGATGGGCACGCGTCCGGCGCTATGTGCCCAATATCCAGCTACTTCAAGTGCATCCGCTGGTTTGTCTAAATGGATCTGCACGCCGCTGAGCCGCTGTAGGTCTTCGACGAGCGAGTGGGCTAAGCGTCGGTGATGTACGTCGTAGAAAGCGAGGCCGGCGAGCATGGTGGGGTGGGCATAGCCCGTTGCGTGGCCGCTGGATCGACACAGCCAACCCGGTAAATCGACGATGCGCACCGCGTCTGGTAGGCTGACTTCACGTGCGATATGCAGAAAGTTCATCGGGGCAAAGCCGGGGCGCGGTTTCATACCCGTTAGTTCTTTGAAGGCATCTCCAGATGCGTCTAGCACATCGTCAAATGCGCATTGACCCCGAATTATCTCTAAGGATCGTTCGTCTTTCCAACTAACGTAAGGAGTTAGGGGGTGGTCATGCTCATCCAGTATGGCAAATCCGTGCATCTCGCTGCATAGAATAATTCCTTCAAAAGGATGCTGTGCGTAGTGATAGGCACAAATTTGCTCAAAGCGTTCGTGCACTTGCTGCAAGTCGAATTCGCTGCGTCCGGCCCGGCCAGTGGCATTGGCCAGTGCGCTATAGGCCTCTGGCTGGGAAAGCGTGCCCGTCTGCGCATCGACGCGCACCGACTTGGTCGATGTGGTGCCAAAATCGAGCAACAGAAAGTCCGTCATGGCGTATCGCCCGTTTGCTTGTGGAGTAATTCACGATCCATAGAATGATAAAAGTTTTCCTCTATGCGCGTTCCAGTGGATTCGGCGCTGAGTCGTATGGCCGTTTTTTGGCTCCCTCGATCCGTGTTTTCAAAGCGGTTGCTACTAATGGTAACGTCGTGTGCGGCCCCTTGGAATTCGATGGCGATGCCTTCACCTAGAGCACCGTTGTTGCGGAATAGACAGCGTTCAATCCTATTGCGGTGGGCGCCCCGAAAGGGGCTTTGTGGTTGGCGGAAAAGTAGACCATGTACACCGTTTTCTTCTAAGGTGCAGTCGAGCAATTGATTGTCTGTATCGCGATGGCCAATGGAGCATCCATAAGCGCTGTTGTTGCTCAACGTACACCGCTGCGCCAAGCCGTCGGTTACGCCCCAGCAGAAGAAGATTCCCTGGCTATTGTGCAGCGCTTGGCAATCGTTGAAGAGCGGCCGCTGCGAGCCGCTGCCTGGGTGGAATCCAAGGTTGGCGTTGTTTTCAGCACGGCAGCGTTCGAAGTGTATATCATCGCATACTTGAAAGCTAAAACCGTCTCCATTAAAATTGCGCGATACGACGTGTTGAAATCGATATCGGTTGCAGTGTTGGAGAAAGACGCCGCCAACGTAGTTTCCGTTGAGCTCTTCGTTGGCTTCCCGGTTGCCGTCCAAAACTAAGTTTTCCACCGTTATATCATCTACCCCTTCGGCAGTTATGAGGGGAAAGAGCGTGGCCGCGGTTGCTCCTTCTGACAGCCAGGCATTTTTTTCCAAGCGCTTGCTCAAATGGAGGATATCGCCTTCGACGGAGGTTACTGTATCCTTTATTACCTGCAGGGCGCCGGCATGCTGACTGCGCAAGGCGATACCACATCCCGCGCTAAAACCCGTAGGATCGGCGACGCGCACTTGGGACTCGTACCAGTCACTATCGCAGATGAGTTCGCTGCATACACTGGGCTCCTTAATTAACACGCAGTCTTGGCCGCTGCCCTGTATGTGCACTCCGGGTCGCAGATGGAGCGCATTGTGCATGCGGTACTGCCCCGATTGGATGTGGAGTGTGCCGCCGCCAAGGCGGTGTAGGTAATCGACGCCGGCCTGGAGCGTTTTATCGCTTAGGCCTTTTATATCGCCGTTGGGGCCAACGCGCAGCGCCATGCGCTGTAGGATCGTCCGTGAGCGATTGTCTTTGGAATCATGCTGTGCGTTCATATTGGCCTTGTTTTATCGGGAGAGCCGTATTGAGGGAAAGCGACGTGTGTAAAAGGCTCGAGTGCTATGGGGGTCTTTGCTAGTAGATCTCCCATTTCCGTTAAGCGCTATCTGGATTGAGGTGAGCAGAGGGCGCCGTGAAGCGTGCTGGGGGCTTGGTGACCGGTATTACAGTGTCTATATTGGCTTTATACCACCGATTTTACAAACTATAGCGCGTCGTATAGAAGCGCAAGGTAGACGGGTATACGCGCGGGATAAAGAGTAAGGGAGACGTTTTATGAAGTTAAGCCAGGCCGAAATTGACCAGTTTAATAGCAATGGGTATTTGGTGGCGCGCGGCGCTCTGCACGATAGGGATCTCGCCCCCGTGATTGCCGAATACGAAACCTATATAGATCGACGAGCAGAAGAACTGGTCGATCAGGGACACATAAAACAGACGTATGCAAACGAGCCATTTGATCGCAGACTAATCGGAATTTGTCAGGAATATGGTGATATCTACGGAGAATTAGATATTATGCATTTTCGCGGTCGCGCCTGTTTTGAATTTTTGAGTAATCCGAATCTAATCGATTTAGTCGAGGGGGTGGTTGGCCCTGAAATCACGTGCAGCCCAATCCAACACGTGCGGCCCAAACTGCCTGCGGGTATGACGCCGGGGGGAATGGATGCGCACGAGGTGCCTTGGCATCAGGACGCGGGCGTAACGTGGGAAGAAGCTGATCCCTACTTTATTCTAACGGTTTGGCTGCCATTAACTGCGGCGACTGAGAAGAATGGCTGTTTGGAAATTATACCTCGGACGCACGGTCGCGGGCTGTGGGAACACGAGAGTCGGAGAGGCTTCGGAACGACGATTGTAGAAGAGGCTATGCCAGATGAAGAAGTGAAGATGTTGCCGATGCAAAAAGGAGACGTGCTGTTGATGCACAAGGAAATTCCCCATCGCTCGAGAGGTAATTTCTCAGACGGTATTCGGTGGAGTATGGATTTGCGCTATCAGAAAACGGGCACGCCCACCGGTAGGCCGATGCAGCCCGATTTTCCCGTGCGGAGTGCCTCTGATCCCGACTCGGTGTTGACCGATCACGAAGAATGGTGTCGACGTTGGATTGAGGCGCTGGCCTCAACTCCCGAGCGCAGTCTACATCGCTGGCAGCCCGTATAGGCCATAATTTAAATCAACTGTATTAAGCACATGAGGGGATTGGAGCAGCGATGCTCTAATCCCCTCATA
>CAXGPR010000103.1:0-11296 GCA_964011675.1 uncultured bacterium | reverse complement strand
TTGTAGGTGAGCGCTTGGATCGGGGACTTCTCTGGGATTATAGAAGTGCAGAAGAGGGGGGGCGGCCTATTCGAGGGAGAATCATTGGTCCCGAAGTAAAACGCTTGCCCTTAGTGCGATGCCGATATGACGAAGGAGGATACGACCACAGGGCCAATCAGAAGATCCTATGGACGTTACATAATCTGAGTTTTATGGTGCTGGAGCAGGAGTTATTCGATCGAATACGCCGTTTAATTAGAGAATTAACCCCGAAAGTCAGCTTAAAGCATGTAGCAGACGATTTAACTCTGATAAGATTTCCACGTTTATATTCTGAATATAGAACCCTCAACATCCTAAGTAAGTTTATCTTGGCTCATTCAACTCCCGTTATCTCTTCGGGCCAAAGCTCAACACTGCCCTTTATTTTTCATATGCCAACCTTGTTTGAAGAGGCGGTTGCCAGTTGGATGCACCGTTCTTTTAGCAGTCGGGTGGTCGTTAAAAGACAGTGGTCGATACCGTTAAAAGGTGTTAACTCTCTTTGTTTCAAGATAGACCTAGCGCTGCTTGCCAAAGAAACCCTTCAGCCTATTGTTATTTTTGATACAAAATACAAGGGAGATAGAAACCCATCGACTGCTGATGTGCACCAAGTAGCCTCTTATGCAGTAGAAACTAGTGCGAGACATGCCGTTCTATTATATCCGCAAAAAAATATTGAACATACCGAATTTTTCGTTGGTCCTATAAAGGTTCTAACTCTTGGCTTTGACTTTCAGAAAACAGATTGGAGTGATATCGCTTTAGATATCTATAATTTTGTAGATTCTTTGATTGAGTCGCATAGTTAAATTAAGGTTGGGCATTCCTGAATTTTAATAAAACAGATCTACGGCCTTACAATAGATCCATCCGGACGTCGATCTTCCGCAGCATGGTTGCAGGCAGGGTTGTCTAATAAGTCTTCAGCGAGTTTCTCGTCTATATCAATACCCAAGCCGGGACTTTCATTTGCATAAAGATATCCACCATCTAAAATTGCATGCCCTGGAAAAGCAGCTAGCTCAGCTGAGGAAAAATGATTCTCCTCCTGAATGCCAAACCCGGTTGTAGCCAAATCTAAATGCATGGCAGCTGCTTGGTTTACGGGGTCGTTATCTCCACCTTCTTGCCACGCTGTATGCACTCCAAAGAATTCACACAAGTGGGCTATCTTCTGACAAGGTGTGATTCCACCTGCTTTGGATATGCGAACGCGAACGTAGTCTATCAATCGCTCCGTGATAAGGGGAACGTATTCGTGCGGATTCACGAAGAGTTCACCCATTGCTTGGGGGGTTGTACACTGTTGGCGAATATGTCTGAACCAATCAATTTGTTCGGGTGGAAGGACGTCTTCAAGAAAATAGAGCCGATATGGTTCAAGTAGCTTAGCGAGCGTCACGGCGTTATGGGGCCGAAGGTGTTCGTGCACATCATGCGTCAATTTTAAAGAAAACCCCAAGCGATCCCGCAGCGTCGCAAACATATCTGGGATCGTTTCAAGATATAGCTCGTCGTCAAAGAAACGCTCTTTTTTGAGGTGGTTCTTGGGTAGAGGTATATCTTCGGCTTTTCTAAAACCACCCCCTCCATAGGCCCCCAACTGACAGCGAATTACTTCATAGCCCACTTCATTGTAGCGCACAATATCTTCTATAAGTGCTTCAATATCACTGCCGCCAGCGTGTGCATAACATGGCACGGCAGTGCGCGTTGGCCCACCTAAGAGCTTAAATAAGGGCATACCCGCTTCTTTACCCTTGATATCCCACAGTGCCATGTCAATGCCGGCAAGTGCCGTATTGAGTATGGACCCGTTTCTCCAATAGGCGCTCGTATAAATACTCTGCCAAATATCTTCGATTTGCTCGGCATTTCTACCGATAATCAGAGGAGCCACTATTTCGTTTATAGCGGTAATCAGCGTAGAAGAATGATGGTGATCGCTTGCGGATCCAATTCCATACAGTCCCGGCTGGTCAGTTAAGATCTTCACAATAACCCACGTGCCGTTGGTTCGAGTGCGTAGGGTTTGAACATCCGTTATGTTGGCCATGGTATAGAACTCCTATGGATAGGGATTACGCTATATTAAGATGTGATAAGAACAAGACTGAGCGCTGGAATATAGGTGATTAGCAGTAGGCAAACAAAGAGCAGCGCTAAAAAGGGAATAGATGCTCTATACAAATGGAAAATAGGTCTTTTAAAGCGCAAACTCGCAATGAAAAGATTGAGGCCGATGGGGGGGGTAGAATACCCTATTTCTAAATTTGTAAGAAAAATGATGCCTAAATGGATTGGGTGGATTTCGTACGCTTGGGCTAAGGGCAGAACTAGAGGGACAACTAAAATGAGAGCGGAAAACATGTCGACTAAGCAACCCACTGCAAGAAGAAAAAGGTTAAGCGCAATTAGCAGAATCCATTTTGAGTCAATATGAAGCTGAATGAAAGAGAGTAACGCGTTCGGAATCTGCTGATCTATTAGGTAGTTCGTATAGGCCATTGAAGACCCCAAAATGATGTATATAGCACCCAAGATCCCCATACTCTTTACGATAATATCGGGGAGTGCCCTTAGGGGGATTTCCTTCTTCAAAACGACTTCTACGAGGAGGAGGTAAACGGTGCATAAAACGGCACCTTCGCTAAGAGCGATTAGTCCACTAAATATCCCACCCACAAGGATGAAGGGGATTCCAATTTCCCATATACTATCCCGAACAAGCGGCCATATCGGCTGTTTATTTACGGGTCGACAGACCTCTTTTTGAGCTGGCATTTTTACTATGCTGTAAAGTGAAAGAACGAGTAGCAGGAGCAGGCCGGGAATAAGCCCAGCTAAAAAAAGTTGGTCTATGGGGACTGAGGCGATTATGCCATACAAGATTAAGGGTAAACTTGGTGGAAAGAGAAGACCTAGGCTACCCGACGTCGTAAGTAAACCAAGCGAAAAATCCTCGTCATACTGAGCCGTCTTGAGGGACGGATACAGCAGTCCGCCCAGGGCAATAATAGTTACGCCAGAAGCTCCAGTGAGCGCTGTAAAAAAAGCGCAAATAAACAGGGCTACAATTGCTAGCCCACCAGAAAGCCAACCCAAGAGGCTATAAGATAGGGCAACTAAGCGATTCGGGGCGTTGCTGTGAGCGAGTAGAAAACCAGAGAATGTGAAAAATGGAATGGCCGTAAGGCTGGGCGTTTCGGCCAGTCTATACATTTCGATAAAAAGGACAGTTAAGTCGATATCAATGGAATAAAAAGAGTGCAGAGATAAGAACGAAACCACAATGAACAGGGGAGTCCCCAGGCCTGCTAAAGCGATAGCTACGAGGTTCATTGTCCTAAGGAGCGGTTAGGACGGAGGTAAACGCGTAGGCAATGGGCAATAATTTGTATGAAATGGATCGCCATAAGGGTGAAAACTGCTGGGAAGACAAGTTGAAATATCCAGAGGTCCACCCCTCCAATAGACTCGGTTCCATACGTTATTTCGTCCCTTATAAAACGTATAGATTGCCAGGATAGGATAAGGCACACGATGGAAGAAAAAGCGCTAACTATTAGTTGAACAATTAGGCGCAGAGGCGGCGGTAGCCAGTGTTTGGCAATCTCTATCTTTAGATGATTCCCATTTCTTGTCGTCCACAAAGCCCCCCATAAGCCGACCCAAAGAACGAGGTGACGAATAGCTGAATCAGTCCAAGGAAAAGTGGTATTAAAAGTGCTTCGTAAGAGGATTTGGCCAAACGATAGTAAAAACGTGCTGCAAAATAGAAGAACAAGCAACCAATATTCTAATTGTACTGCCCGCTTTTTAAGGCGCCTAATTCGCATTGGTCTTGTCCCGTTTTTCTTCTCTAAAGTGTTCCAATAGAGTCTGAACTTGACTGTGTGTGTCGGGGGGCATGGGGCCTTTTAGGAGTTCCTCTACTGTTTCTTGCACCAATTCTTCAAATGTATTTAAGTCCAAGGCAGATACTTTGTTGATCTGAACTCCGTTGGACTGCAATACTGACAGGGCTTCAACGTTCTCGCGTCTCATCTCTAAGCTTAGAGCGCGCATTTCTTCTTCGGAAATGGCTCGAAGTGTTTGACGATATGCTTCAGGTATCGAGTTATACGCCCGGTCGCTCAGAAGAAAGGCTCCTAGGGCGAAGTTGATCGGAAGTTCGTTGATATAGGAAACTCGGGAAAACCACTGCAGTACTATTGCGGCTGCTGGAGATGCATAAACAACGCTAACGAGATTTGTTTGAAGACCTAGCAGCACGTCGGGTATCGTTAGGGGAGCGGAGTAAACGTTGCCGAGACGGAAGAGTATTTCCGTTATGGGCTCTCCTTCTAATCTCCAGACGGGATGCGATTGTATATCTCCCAGTGTGGAAATGGGAACCTGGGAAAGGAGGTGGACAAATCCTATGTCAGCCCATCCTAGGTTTACATACCCCCTCTTCCTATACCGCTTAGAAAAAAGGTCCTTTGTATTTTCTAATACAAAGTCAACTTCGCTATAATCACGGAATAAAAAGGGAAGCTGTAAGGCGAGAATGTCAGGGAGAATTTGGCTCATACTGGGGCCAGCAAATCCTCCACCATGTAGCTGTCCTATGCGCATTTTCCGGAGTACAACAGGTTCATCTCCTTGAATTCCCCCGGCATATACTTTCAGTTGCACCGAATCGTTAGTGGCTTCCCTGATCCGTTGGTCTATGCGATGTAACGCCTCTGTCCACCCACTGCCTTCTGGAGCTAGAGTCGCTATTTTAAGCGTCTGAGCTTTTATAGGCTGGGCATCGAAAGACGAAAGCAGAAAAATGATAGGGAGGATCATTCCCAGGGAAGAGTTAGTAAAAAAAGGCATCGCTCTCCGATAAAAGTTGATGGGCTATATTTCGTGCTAATTCATTCTGCAGTTTTAGGAGTGGGGAATCCAATGTCTCTGGTGCGTTTACAACAGAATTCAAGAGAGAGTCGTGCATGGTTTTATCAAAAGTCTGCCTAGCAAGGTATTGAGCCTTCATAGTTGGAACTAGTAGGGCTTTCCCCTGACTAATCTCTTCGCTGCGATCAAAGTGATGCAACGACTTGTGTGGGTTGCCTCCTAGCATTGGGGGGAGCGCGGCATAATAAGCACCGAGAAAAAGGTGAGGAGCCCCATGCTCATAGCTTTCATTCCATTCTATAACCCATTCCATCAGAAAAATTACTTTAGGTAGATCTGCAAGGGCTGTCAGAGATCCTGTATTCGTATAAATCCAGGATCCCCAACTGCTGGCCAGCCAAAATACGAGGGGGCCATCTGAGGCTTCCAAATGGGTAGAAATGGATGTAAACTCGGCGTAGGAAGCATTCAAAAGGCGATAAATAGAAGAGTCTCTTTCAAATGCGGCTTGCCCTAGTTGACGGGCGCGATTGAATTGTTTTCGAGCTTTTTGAGTCTCTTTGTATTGTAATAAAGTGCCATACGACGTGTATGCCTTGGTTGCTTTTAACAACAGATCGCTGTTTGTAGGATGTTCGTTGAGAAGCGTTTCCAACAAGAGTAATAAGGTCGGCATAGATTCTGTAACTAATTCGGGGTCTGTGCTCTTTAAAGTTGCTTTTTCAACGTCCTCCATAAGCGATTTAGCCGTCCAAACCTTAATTGTTCCGCAGCTGAAAGATAAAAGAGCTGGAATATACACCGCTAGGATTAGCCCCTTTTTAATTTTGGATAGCCTAATGGAACTAACCCATTTATGTATGGGCAATAAGAAGGGGAAATTACTTGTCATGAGAATCGAGACATTTCCACGGGTCTTCAGTTTTGCAACATTGTGAAAATAGGGAGATGCTCTGGCTTAGGTCTCCTTCAAGGCTGTCGTGAATTCGGTGAAATACATTCTGTTTGCTGTTGTATCGTCGATAGGAAAGAAGGCGTGCATTATTGATTTCCCAGTGTAGGAAGGCTTCATATCCCTGGTTGGCATAAAGTGGCAGGGTTTCTTTAAAACGAATTTGGGCTAGGTTGAAAACCTGTTTCCGTTTGTTTAACAGTTCTGGGTCATTGGTTGATGTTTGGTAGAGGCTATCTAAGGCCAGAGTCAAATCTTTTAGGAAAAACCGAAATCGCTCCCTGTCCCGTTTTTCTTCTAATGCACTCTGGAGGTATTGACTGTCTTCCCCGTAGTGTTTATTGAGAAATTGGCGAGCTCCTTCTTGTCCAATAAACGTTGCAACGCTCTCATTGAAATCGGTATGGCCTTTGGCGTACATGGTGGCGTGAGTGAGTTCATGCAAAATCAGGTCTGTCAGAACGTGAGGTGGGTAGGAAAGCATGGTGCTCAATAGGGGATCAGATAAATAACCTAAGGTACTGTAAGCGCTGACGGGGCGAAGTAGGACGTCGTATCCTTGGGACCTGAGTTTGTCATATTCTGCCTCCGCTCGCGTACGACTGAAAAAACCTTTATAAGGCACTTCACCCACAAAGGGAAAGTGCCAAGTATAAGGTGTGAAACTATTCTGGGGAGCAGCACTCACATTCCAACTAATGGGCTCACCTTCCGTGTCATAAAAGGTAGTGTATTGATTCTTGCTGTTTAGTCCTATCCGCTGGGCAAACTGAAGGATAGAATCGACAAGGATAAACTGCTTTTTTAGGGAATCAGAAACGCCTTGCCGTTGTCTGTAATCAAGCGTCTGCTGGGTTCCCCAAACTATTCGAGCTTGTCCTTGAGCTAGGTGAGCATAATACCCTACATCACAGGCGATCAGTTGAAAACAGGCAAAGAGAGCCGATGTTTTGATCGCATAGCCCATAGAAATTTTTGTAGTTTATTTTGGGCTAGCCGTCTGTTGAGATGAAGAAGATGCGAGGGATTCCATTATTTTTCCCATTTCCTCATTGAGCAGGACAATTAACTTGTTTGCCTCATCCAGATTCGCTTCTGCTTCTTCATAAAGAGAGAGGTCCCCCGTCTCTTTTTCTAACTCATACCCTCTTACAGTCGTATCGTATGCAACAATTCGGAGGGTTACTAAGTTTTTAAATTTGGCGTGAAAAGATGAAAGAAGTGGGGGTGGATTCACACCAGCCAGCGTATCGAGAATAGCTTCTAGGTTAGGCTTCACACTTTTCATTACGGGCGCCAAATTAGACCCTGTTGCTCTGCCGGAAGACCCGATGTTTTTATCGACTAAGAGTTGGATTCGGCCTACTTCTTGCACGTGGGGATTGATGCGTTTCAGGTAGGCTTCAATTTCGGCTTTTGCCCCGTAGACCGTGGAGGATGTCATCTCCTCTTCAATTTGTGCTTTAGGGCTAGCTACTTTTTGTTCTGGTATTTTTTCTCCGTTTTGGTTGCCGCAGGCTAAAAATATCAAAATGGGCGAAAGGGAAAAGAACGTGAGAAAATATGTTTTCGTGATTGCCATCCAGCGCTTTGTTTTCACGTGCTGTCCTTTTGACTCGGTTAAAAAAGAGTTATTTAAACTAATTTCTCGCCGTCGTATATAAGGTTTCCCTTTTGATCTAATACCCGCCCGTCTTCGGTAAAATCATATTTCATGGACTGTCCAAGTGTAAGATGCTTTTTAACTTCATCTATGTCTTTATACTTTTCAATGAGCTTCTCAATGGGACCTTCAAATTCGGTTTGCTGCCATTTGGGTCGGTTTTTGTTGTGCGCCTCTCTCTCTTCTTTCGACATGATAGGGAGGCGGTCGGCCGCTGGGGTGAACCTGCCTGCCTGTGCCTGTTGTCTTCTGTGTTTTGCATGTCGCTTTTCAGATTCAGTGAGCATCTCTTCCGGAATAGCCTCGAATGCGGATTGATCCTCTTCCGTACCCTCTCGCTGGCGCAGTTTAGCTTTGGCCTCTTCGACTTCACGAGAAATAATCTGGTCACGCTGGTTGTCTATGTTGTTGTCTGGCCCAATGCGCTGCAAAATAGATCGAGCTGCTTTATTCATTTTTTGCTGTCCTTCTTTGGGTTATTTTTTATAGATTTATATCGGTTTTTCATAATTTCTTCTTGTTGTCAAAAATATAGCCTCAGCTACCTATTTGGCAAATCCAATTTAGCTTAGCTATCTTATGCTCTAATGAACATCTTAATTACGTTCACCCTAACTCCCATTTCTTGGTTAACTATGGAAAAAAAAGAAAAAAAAGAAACATGTGGAAAAACTGCTAGGGATGAACGACTCGAAAAGATTCGTTCGTTGATCACCCATCAGAGTGAAGATGCTGCTAAGGTTCTTAAAATGTGGCTCAATAAAGCGGCTGAAAAAAATAAGTAGGATTACATATACAGGATTTGGAGTTTATATGAGTTTTTTCTCGAAATTTTTTTCCAATGATATCGGTATAGATCTAGGCACCGCGAACACACTCGTCTTTGTTAAGGGTGAGGGTATAGTTCTTAATGAACCATCAATTGTTGCACGTGAATTTCCATCAAAAAAAGTAATTGCTGTTGGCATGGAAGCCAAAGAAATGGTGGGCCGAGAAAATGCGGATATTCAAATCATTCGTCCTCTCAAAGACGGAGTTATTGCCGACTTTGAGGTAACGGAAGAAATGATCCGTCATTTCATTCGCAAAGTTCAAAAAAACTCGCTCTTTGTGCGTCCCCGAATCGTCGTTTCTGTTCCATCTGGTAGCACAGAAGTGGAAAAAAGAGCTGTTCGTAATTCGTGTGAAAGAGTTGGAGCTCGTGAGGTCTATCTTGTCAGTGAGCCTATGGCAGCATCAATTGGTATTGGTTTGCCAGTAGAGCAAGCTATTGGGTCTATGGTGATTGATATTGGGGGGGGGACAACGGAAATAGCCGTTATTGCGCTGTCGGGTATCGTGACTCACGAATCTTTGCGCGTGGCCGGTGATGCCATGGATCAGGCAATTATCGATTGGATGAGAAAGCAGTACAATTTGCTTATTGGTGCGCGGGGAGCAGAGATCTTAAAATGGGAAATCGGGTCAGCGATGGAAATGGATCCTGAGATCGAGGCTCCCGTAAGAGGAAGAGACATGGTTTCAGGTATACCCAAATCGTTGATTGTCGATTCGCTAGAAATACGCCAAGCACTGAGCGGTCCAGTTGCGCAGATCGTAGCTGGTGTTCGACGGGTCTTGGAAGAAACACCTCCTGAGTTGGCAGCCGATATATTGGATCGAGGTATGATCCTTAGCGGTGGAGGCGGGATACTGAATGGTCTCAAGGAAAAGCTTATTGAAGGCACTAGCCTTCCAACTTATGTTGATACAGAAGACCCTCTTTCGGCTGTAGTGCGTGGTAATGCACGTATTCTCGAAGAATTTGATCGGTATAAAAAAGTGCTTTACTAAAAATGGGAAACTCAAAAGGGCTTTGGGTCTACGGGTGCTTGGTCGTTCTCTCCATAGGTTTAATGAGCCTGCCTAAGCCTTACAAGACATACATTGCAGAAGTGTTTCGCGCCGGTATTTTTTCATCATCCCAATGGCTTTTCTCTCGAGTTGTCCATTACGCCCATAATCAAGAAAAAATGCATTTTTTCCTTAAGCAAAATGTGGAGTTTGCCCTTGATAATATGGCAAGGCGCGAAGCGGCTTGGGAGAATGTGCGACTTCGGGAAGCTCTCATGTTTGCGAAGCGATCGGAGCGCAAAGAAGTCATACCCGCAGAAGTAGTAGGGCGTAACTCAAGTCTATTAGAAGGCACAATCGTCATTAATGCAGGGATTGACCGAGGAGTTGAGCCAGACTTCCCAGTCATAACGGCCAACGGATTAATCGGACACGTAATCCAGGTGGACATGACAAGTTCGGTCGTAGGGCTACTCATGCGATCAAAGGTCAGTGCCATTGTGCAAGATTCACGAGCGCAGGGGATCGTCTCTTGGGTCAATGGTGAGCGGTTTCGCCTCAGATTTGTAGACACGAACAGTCGAGTGAAAGAGGGCGATCGGGTAATTTCATCGGGTTTGGGGGGGAGATACCCCAAGGGCATACCGATTGGAGTAGTTACAAATGTTCTGCAGGAAAAAAGAGATCCGGTGTTTCAAAGCATATATTTGAAATCGCTGGTCAACTTTGTCGACCTTGAAGAAGTTTTTGTTTTAAGCTCTAGAGCTAACGACTAGTCACTGAACGTCTTCAGTAAAACTGCGTTTCTCTTGACAAGATTTCAGGTAAACTATATCATTGGTGTTTAATTGTTTATAAATAATTTTTGGCCAGTTTATGAGGGAGGTCGCCTTGACTAAGGCTGATATTGTGCGTCTTATAGCTCAGGGAACTGGGTTAACAAAGACGGATACAGCAGCTGTTGTCGACGGGTTTTTAGAATCCGTCATCGAAACTCTAGAGCGAGGCGAGCACATTGAAATCAGAGGTTTTGGCACTTTTAAAGTAGTAGAGCGCGCCCCGCGAACGGGGCGTAACCCGCGGACCGGGTCCGAGGTGAGAATTTCGAGCCGTAAGGCGCCGACTTTTAAGCCTTCCAAAGAATTGCGGGCCCGCGTCGATCCCGATAACACTGATACAGGAGATTAAAAGATGCCGTGTGGCAGGAAGAGAAAGCGGCATAAGATCGCTACTCATAAGCGCAAGAAACGCTTACGTAAGAATCGTCATAAGAAGAAGAACGTATAAAGCTAAGGTTGGGGGCTATTAGCTCAGTTGGATAGAGCGCCGGTCTCCGGAACCGGAGGTCCCAGGTTCGAGTCCTGGATAGCTCACCATACGTGGTATTATTGTTGTATAAACACAACGGGTCGGGGTGTGGCGCAGCCCGGCTAGCGCGCTTCCTTGGGGTGGAAGAGGTCGCTGGTTCGAATCCAGTCACCCCGACCATGTGTTTATAAAGGGCTGTTTTTGTAAACAGCCCTGTGACGGGGTGTAGCGCAGCCCGGCTAGCGCACCTGCTTCGGGAGCAGGGGGTCGGCGGTTCGAATCCGCCCACCCCGACCATCTCACTGTGGCGCAACGATTTATCGGTTGCCATTTGACGGTAACCAAGCACCTGCTTCTTTCGAGCGACCCATTTTGAAGCAGGTAGATTAGATATCCGTTCCTGTCCGTTGGGCAACTTAATTAAAGTTTGTCCAACAGACAAGGGACGTTTTTTTTGTCCTAAACGCTGTCTGCGGTGTGTTCACTGTGGTCGTGAGTTTGTGGGCAGTCGGGAAAATAGCAAGATGCTATTTGAGTGGATGAGGAGGGTTTGGTCTGAATAGACCATTAAGCGTGGGGTTGGCTCACGGTGGGTTAAGAATAATGTGGTTTAAGGGGTTTAGTCT
>CAXGPR010000102.1:0-11335 GCA_964011675.1 uncultured bacterium | reverse complement strand
TATTTTATCGTCCTCAACTTATTGACAACCCATCCTTTCCCTCCTTAAATTTCTAATCTGCTTCTCCTGAATCATTGCATGCAATGCCTTCGTAAGGCCGCCTCGTGCACGGACTTTTTTGCGCTCCCTGAAAAGAATTGTACATGGCTAAGAAAAAAGATGCCCAGATGGACTTGCTGTCTGCTGATTCGGCGGTTCCGTCGCGCACCGCTCGCAGCAGCAAGGCGAACGCGCAGTCGATGGCTTTGCGGCAGCGCGATATTTCCGTCTCTGAATTTTTTAGCCGCAATCGTCATTTGTTAGGCTTCGACAATCCGCGCCGCTCACTGCTGACAGGTATAAAAGAGGCCGTAGATAATAGCCTAGATGCCTGCGAGGAAGCGGGTATCTTGCCCGATATAGAAGTCCAACTGACTCAGGTTGCGGATGATCGCTACATCATGCGCGTTTGCGATAATGGTCCGGGTATTGTCAAAAGCCAAATCCCCAACATTTTTGGAAAGTTGCTTTACGGCTCTAAGTTCCACCGGCTGCGAATGTCGCGCGGTCAGCAGGGAATAGGTATTTCTGCGGCCAGTATGTATGGTCAACTGACGACGGGTAAGGCGACACGCGTCATTTCGCGCACAGGGGCTAGACGCTCGGCCAACTGCTATGAGATGCAAATTGATACGGCCCGAAACAAGCCGCAGATCGTTCGCGAAGAGCAGTGCGAATGGCACCAGCAACAGGGCACGCAGGTCGAAATCGAGATGGAGGCACGATACCAGCGTGGGCGGCAGTCGGTGGATGATTATCTGCGCCAGACGGCCTTAGCTAACCCGCATTTACAGTTGCTCTATACGACGCCTGATGGACGCGAAACTCTATATGAGCGCAGCAGCGAAGAGATGCCTCAAGAAGCCCAAGAGATTAAGCCTCATCCCCACGGTATTGAGCTGGGAATCCTGATGAAAATGCTGCAGGGGACGCTGCACCGTACGCTGCAGGGATTCCTCACACAAGAATTTTCGCGCGTATCTGTTCGGGTTGCCAAGGACATTTGCACTCGCGCAGATCTCAAGCCCAATGGACGCCCCAAGAGCATCGCCAGAGAAGAGAGCGATCGTCTTTTTAAAGCGATCAACGCGACTAAGCTGATGCGTCCGCCCACGGACTGTATTGTCCCGATCGGAGAAGAATTACTTACGGCTTCGCTAAAAGCCAACGTGCGGGCCGGATTTTACGCATCGACTACGCGTCCGCCAGCGGTATACCGAGGTAATCCGTTTCAAATAGAAGTCGCCGTTGCCTACGGTGGTGATATCAACCCAGAAGGTTCCGTGCAGGTGATGCGCTTTGCCAACCGCGTGCCGTTGCTCTACCAGCCTTCGGCCTGCGCGATAACGCGCAGTTTGATTGATACCGACTGGCGCAACTACCGGATCAGTCAGAGTAATAATGCCCTGCCGACCGGTCCGTTAGTTGTCATGGTGCATGTGGCTTCGGTATGGGTTCCCTTTACGTCTGAGAGTAAAGATGCCGTTGCGCACTATGACGAAATCATCAAAGAAATACGCCTTGGAGTACAGGAGTGCGGACGCAAGGTGGGAGAGCACATCGGCAAAATTCGTCGCGAGGCGGAAGCGGTTCGCAAAAAGGACTACATAGCTCAATACATAGGACATATTGCCACTGCGCTTCAGGAGATAATCGGAGACGGCGACAAGAAAACGCAGAAAGTGGAGAAAAACTTACAGGGCTTGTTGGAGAGGAGTCGATCGTGAATGAAGACCTACTAAAGCAAATCTCTAAAGAGGCCAAAAGCATTCGTGATAAAATATTGCGCAAGCAAAAGCCGTCTATGAAGTTTCCGCTGCGCAACTTGAGTAACGTCCGATTCGACCCCAAGGCGGGTTTTTTCCAGATTGGCCGCAAGACCAAAGAGCGCTCCTTAGCCGTTGCTACGGTAAAGACCTTTGCCCAGTCGTTGAAAATGATCGCGCTGTCAAAGAATCTGATAGAGACCGATGATATCGCAACCAAGCGCGAAGCCTATTACGTAGCAAAGGGATGGTCGGAAGAGATTCGCTTTGGAGAGCAGACCGAATCAGATGCCGTTTTGGATGACGTGGAGGCTTTCTTCTCGGTTAATCGCGAGCAACTGGGTTTTGTGCCGGAAGAAAAAGGGGGCGAAGTCGCCGGCAATCTAGTCGTCTTCGACACCGACCGAGACAGCGATGAAGAGTTGGCTATCGACTGCACCAAATTTGGTTCGGGTGCCTACTCGATTCCCATTTCTGTCGAGCATTTACGTTTTCAGTCCGATGCTCAGTTTGTTCTTGCTATCGAAACAGCCGGCATGTTTCAGCGCTTGGTCAAGCACAATTATTGGCGCACGTCAAACTGTATTCTGATTTCTATGGGAGGTGTTCCAACGCGCGCTACTCGCCGGTTTATACGGCGCTTAAGCGAAGAACTCGATATACCAACGTATGCCTTTGTAGACTGCGATCCGTATGGTATCTGCAATATCTATCGAACGCTAAAGGTGGGATCTGGGAATGCCGCGCACATAAACGAGGCCTTTTGCGTGCCGCGCGCTCATTTCCTTGGCGTGACGCCTGATGACATAGAAGAATACGGGTTACCGACACATAAAATGACAGAGGTCGATATCAAGCGCATAGATGATGCACTGAAGAACGACCCCTTTGTTCAGCACTATAAGAAATGGCAGGACGCGCTAATTAAACTCAAAAAAATGGGCTATCGCGCCGAGCAGCAGGCCTTTGCCGTACACGATCTAAATCACGTAATCGATACGTATCTACCCGAAAAGCTCGAGCAAGCCAACCAGTTTCTGCCCTGAGCATTTGTCTGCCTGCGTCTACTTTATTTGCGCTTGGCTTTCTTCTCTGCGTCGAGCTGTTCTAAATAGGCTTTGAGTTCCTGTCTGGGCATGGGCAAATTTTTTTTTGCTCTAGCTAAGTGCGGAAATCGCGTTCGAATACCTCCGCTTCGACGACAAACGCCTCGTTCACATACTTATACTTGCCCGTTTTAATACAGAGGAAATTATAGGCATCGCGCAGGGCAATATACTCACCCCGTATGACGACTTCCTGCACGAGATGCGGTGGGATAAACGCCACGCCCGTAGATTTGGCAAGTATCACGTCGCCGGGAAGCACCGTGGCGCGTCCAATGCGTATGGGGGCGTTGATAGAGGCTACCATCATTTCGCGAATGGCCGATGGATCGGAACCGCAAATCCAAAAGTTGAAACCGTCTATCTCGGACAGGCCCTCTACGTCGCGAACGGATCCGTTAAATATGACGCCGCGCTTGCTGGCTGCGTATATGGCATTGCCTAAATTGTCGCCGATGAGCGTGCCGTCGACGATTTTTCCATAGCTGTCGGCAATGTATATGTCACTTTCCCGCAGCTTGATAATAGGCGCGTAGTTGGTTACGGGTGTCTTGGTGCCTTCATCTTCGGCTTGTCGCTGTACGTAGGCATTGAAATCTGGGCGCAGTGGCATAACTGTGCGGTCAGCGCCCGTCCCGTCATAACCTGTTCGGGGTGCAAGATATCCCAGCCGTTTTGCTGTGTGCCGGCAAAGTTTTCAAACTGGTTGTTGTAGCCCTTGCGTCGGAGCGATCCCCAGACTTCTTCCGTAGAGAGACCTTTTAATCGTTCCAATAAATTATCGGAGACCTTGGGACGGCCATCTGCCGTGCGTTCGCCAGTCCACTCTTCGGTGAGCGCTCTAACGCTGGCGGGTGACCAAACTACGTGTTGAGTATCTGCAGTGCTGTATGATATACACAGGGCGAGTAGAAGCAGTGATACGTTTTTTATCGCGTGGATCTCCACCGTTTAGAATGCCATTTTCGAATTGACCGTGCGGTCGCTCCGTCGGCCAATGTATTAATATCCCTAAGATCAAACCAGCGCAAAAAGTCTATAGACGACCTGTTTGACTTAGTGAGACATCCTATTTTTTTTACTATCTCACTACGCGACAGAACACACTGCTTGCCGCCTGTGGCTAGGAGAATAAACCTGCATGTCTTCGATTGAACATCGTACTGTAATAGTCATTGGGGGAGGACCTGCCGGCCTGCCCCTAGTCGCAGTATTGGGCGGATGGCAGCCTTTTTTTCGCCCGGCCACAACTTTTTCTCGTCGCTACGGCCCGCTGGCCGACGCTCTGCAGCAGGTAGACGGATCGCTACTGGGACTCGATTTTAGGGACTTGGTTGCGCGAGGAATTGCGCCGGTTGATTTATTTCGTGCTCTGCACCACCCTCGTAAGCTTTTTGAAGATCTGGATCAGGTGGCCATGGCATTCCGCCGTGAGCAAGGTGTAGACACGCTGCTGCTCACGCGTGAAGAAGTGGGGGGGTTGTGGAACAACGCACCGCGCAATCTCCTGACCCTATCACCGGGGCAGTGGATGGAGTTCGCTTTTTATCCCCTCGCGCAGTACGCACGGGAGGAAGGGCTTGAAATCGATGTGAATGCACTGATAAAAAAGACCGAACTCATAGACTATTACCACCGTATCCCCAAAAAATTTGCCGTTGAAGACCAAGTCCGGACGTGGCAAGACGTGTATGAGGTTACTCCACATGAGCGTGGCTTTAAAGTGCGATCGCGCGACGTCAAGACCGGAGACGAGAGCACCTATACGTGCACGTATCTCGTCTACGCGACCGGACAGCGCGCCAAGCTACGGCAGCTTGAAGTCGAGGGAGAAGACCAGCCGTTTGTGACGCCCTTCTACGATAGACCAGAAGATTTTCCGGGGGAGCGCGTGATGGTTGTGGGAGGGGGGCGGTCAGCTGATTGGGCGGCTACGGAGCTACACGATGCGGGTAAGCAGGTGGTTTACAGTATGCGACAGGACAGCAGTATTCACTGGCAGCTGATAAATGACAGCCTGTATCTGCCGTACTACCAGCGCATTGCCGATATTTTGCGAGCCGCTTCACCTCGGATGGAAGCACTGTACGATACGCGAATTGAAAAAATTGATTCTGAGGGAGGCGTGGCGTTACAAACGGCGGATGGGGTGCGAACGGTAGAAGTTGACCACGTAGTGAAAGAGATTGGTGGCTGGGCCGATTATTCGCTGCTGCAGGGATTTGGTCCGCTGTCGCTTTTTGATAAACGAGACGCCTACCGGTTTCAGGTCCATCAGCTGCAAACGCATGCGCACAGCTACGAGTCTATCGATATTCCCAATTTATATGCCGGAGGATATCTGGCTCAAGACATCGGTCTTGTAGTCATGGCTATGCACGGAACGACGTATGCGATTGCCGGCGATATTATGCAGAAAGAAGGCGTGCTTAATACCTACGCTATCTGATTTTTGCTCACCTATGTATGTCTACTACGACTCGACCGCGCACTTGGCCAGCAAGTATTGACTGGCCCCATACGGGAAGGTCTGAGAGGCCTATCTCGGTTGTAATATGGTTGATCGCGTCATTTGGGATACGGTCCGCTAGGCGGTGCCATGCTTCGCTGCGCCGCTCATTCGGGTAGAATACGGAGTCTATGCCCAGTAGGTTGATTCCGCGCAGTAAAAAGGGAATCACGGAGGTTTTCAACGCGGCACCGCCGGCTAAACCGACGGCGGCCACAGAGCCACCCGGTTGGATTTGTGCCAGGATTCTGGACAGGACTGCCCCTCCCACAGAGTCAATGCAGGCTGCCCAACGAGCGCTTTCTAACGGCTTTTCAGACGGGCTTGATAGCTGGGTTCGCGGCAATACCTCTTTAGCCCCTAGGTGTCGCAGGTAGTCTGCATTTTCCTCCCGGCCCGTCAGTGCGACCACCTGATAGCCGAGATGGGTCAATAGAGATACGGCGACCGAGCCGACGCCACCAGACGCGCCGGTGATTAGTACCTCGCCTTGGTTGGAATGCACGCCGTGTTCTTCGAGCGCGCGCAGAGCAATTGCTGCGGTCAGGCCCGCAGATCCAAGGCTCATGGCCTGATGCAGGGTGAGGCTATTGGGTAAGGAGACAAGCCATTCACTGCGTGTGGACACGCGCTGTGCATAGCCACCCCAGCGCACTTCGCCTACGCGAAATCCCGTACCGATCACGCGGTCCCCCCGCTTAAAATTAGGATGCAAGCTGTGCGTAACCGTGCCTGCATAGTCAATGCCTGGTACGTGTGGGTACGTCTTGACCAGGCCTCCTAATCCGTTGAGTACGAGTCCATCTTTGTAGTTGAGAGACGCATAGCGAACGTCGACAAGGACGTCGCCCTCTGGCAGATCTTCCGCTTCTATATCGCGGATTTCCGTCACTATGCGATCGTCTTCTTTCTGGATGACCAGAGCTCGGAATGCGTCCATTAAATGGGAATCTCGTCGTTGAAAACTTGCGTCCGCTTCATGAGGCGTCGCTGATTTGAGGGAAAAGGGAGGCGGCGATGCATAGTTGGTCGGTTGTCCCACAGGACGAGATCACCGATCTGCCACTCGTGTGTCCAAATAAAGCGCGGTTGCTCTAAGTGCGCGTAAAGCAGGGCCAGTAAATCAGCGCTTTCGGTGCTGTGCATACCGACGATGTGCTTTGTCAGATGGGGGCCAACATAGAGCGACTTACGGCCCGTCTCTGGATGCGTTCGGACGACGGGATGGTCGACCGTTTCCGGTGGGTTCTGTTCCTCTACATAGTGGCGATGCACGGCGCGCAGGCCGTCGATTCTGTCCTTAATTTCGTTGTCGAGTTCTGCATAGGCTGCACTGCAGTTACACCACTGAGTTTGTCCGCCCTCTTGAGGTATCTCAACTGCATAAAGCACAGAGAGCGTGCCCGGTTGGCGCAGGTAAGACAAGTCGGAGTGGAATGAGACTTCGCCGTGTCCTAGCGCGCCGATGGGCTTTCCGTTCTCCTCGACATTGGAGATGATAAAAATCTCTGGCACTGGGCGCGGACGCTGTTTGCGCACGTGCTCTACGGGGCGGCCAAAATAGCCGGTAAAGCGCACTTGGTCCGGTTCGCTTATGTGCTGGTTGCGAAAAAATACTACACCATAGTCGAGAAGGGCAGCTCGAACCTGTTCGACCTGTTCACGGGTGAGGGATTGAGTTAGGTCGACATCAGCTATTTCCGCCCCTAGTGACTCGCCCGTTGGAATGATTTTGAGTGCTGTGCTCATAGCGTGCTCGTTTGAATGAGTGCTCTGCAGATTGTGTTATATGTTACAGAGTTTATACGTTGTTTGTAGCGTCTGTAGTGGATCGCTTTTGGGGCGAAACTCGTGTCCTACATAGCCGCTATATCCGGTCGAGTGGATTGCTCGCATAATCGCCGGATAGGAGAGCTCTTGCATCTTATCTAAGTCGCTGCGTCCGAGATTGCCCGCGGTGTGATAGTGACCGATATATTCGGCGTGCTCGCCGATCGTGCGAATAATATCGCCTTCTATGATTTGCATGTGATAGATGTCGTATAGCAGCTTCACTGCGGGCGAACCAACGACGCGGCAGAGCGCGACGCCCCACGACGTGTGATCGCACTGATAGTCGGAATGGTTGACCTTGGATTTTAGTAATTCCATACATAGCGTAACGCCTCGTTGCTCCGCGGCTGGGACGACGCGGAGCAGACCTTCGACGCAGTTGGCCAACCTCTCTTCGGACGTCTTGCCCTCGCAGTTGTCAGAAAAGACGATGAGGGCGGGTATTTTGTGTGCTGCCGCTTCGTCGATATGCGCCAGCAGTTAGTCCTCTATTCGATAGTGATTTGATTGTTTATTGAGCCCGTCGGGCAGCGAACCGTGTCCGATGTTGATGGCAATGTCTAAGCCACTGTCCTTGATGAGTGGCCAATATGTACGAGGAGCCATCTCAACGGAGGCGTAGCCTATGGATGCTGATTGTTTAATGAGTTCTTCAGGTACCGCGCCCACGCCTGTAAATGGGCCAAAGCAAACGGACTGTTTAATCATGGCGCCTTCTATTGGTATAGCTCGGCCCGCGGTCGAAACTCGACGTCTGGATCGAGGGGATACATGGGGCGTTGGCATAAGCGATGTCCCAGCGTCTTGAGGTTGGCGCTGGTCGATCCTGGCGCATCTACGTTAAAGTTTTTCTCTGACCAGTCGTCAAAAAAATGCGGTTGGCAGTGCGGCGACTTCACTACGACCAGATCGTAGTCCTGCGGGTTTAGACCGTGGGCAATAAAAGGCGACCGGTCGATAAAACGCACGGAACGGCTCAGGGCGACAATCGTATAGTTAGCGCAACGCAGAACGGCCGTGAGCCCTGCGCTCTCGGGCGTTCCGGAAGACTCGAGCGGGTACTCGCCGTCTCCGAGCTCTTCGACGATTACCGAGAGCTGTAATGGAGGAAAACGTGAGTCGAGTGCGCCGCCGATTACTACGTCCAATTTGCCGTTTAAACCGGCTTCGTGGGCCATGAGCGCTGAGGCTGGATCGACGATGGGTGCGAGCACTTCGCCTGCAAAATCTCCGTCTATAAGGGCCTGCAAGAGGGCATTGCTATCACCGGTAGCGCCGGAAGACGTTGCGTCGGCCGCGTCGGTGAAAATGACCGGTCCCATCATCTGATTGGCCTGCTGCACGGCTTTTTCTGGCCCGACGAGGACGGGCTGCATCTGCGCACGGCTTTCCCAAAAAGCGCTAGCCATGTGTAGCGCTTCGGCTTCAGCCAGTTCGGGCTCGTCGTCGGTAATGACCACAGACTGTGAGCAGAGTTCGGGAACGTCGGTGAAGGGGTTGCCAATTATCATGCCTGCAGCCAACACGCGTGCATCTTGCTCTAGCTTCTGCGCGTAGCGAATAGACTCACCGTAGACGCCCGTTTCGGTTATTAACTCATCGCCGCGAACCAGTGCGGGGACTTTGACCCGGCACACGGTGGGTTTGGCCCCGCGCAGGACGCGCATTAACAGCTCAGCTGCCCTGCGCCCAGTATCGGAAAAATCTACGTGGGGATAGGTGTGGTACAGGGCAAAACCGTTGCTGTTTTTCAGCATTTTTTCCGTGAGAATGCCGTGTAGGTCGAGCGAGAGTACAATGGGGATGTCGGGGCCGAGTATGCGACGTGCTTCGGCTATTAGGTGACCCTCTGGATCCATCTCCTGCGTACATCCCATGGCGCCGTGTAAACAAAAGTAGAGCGCGTCGGCGCTGGCTGCATGCGCTTCTAACGCGTGACAAAACTCGGCGGCTATACGCTCGAAACTGTCCTGCGCTAGCGGGCCCGCTGAGTTAGACCGAGCACCGTATATAGGCACGGTTTCTATGTGGGTATCCGCTTTCAAAGCGTCGAGTGCACCTCGCACTTCCGTGCCTTTGCCGTCGTGGTAGGCCAGCAGTTCGGCTCCGTAGTTTACGGTGAAATAGTCGTAGGTTGAATCGACCGGGTTAAATGATGAAATCTCCTGCTTGCACTCGGCTACGAGCACTTTAAACATGGTGCGCTATCTCTCTGTTGGGCCGTCTGGAGCCACGCGCTATCGCGCCGTAATCACTCTTCCGGCGCTTCTGCGATCGGCTACATGGGCAGGTCTAGGGAATGGGCTGAATGTGAGATCCTTCTGGTGCGTCTATTATTTCGTATCCAGCTGCGGTAATTTCGTCGCGCAGTCTGTCGGCTTTTGTCCAGTCTTTTTCCGCTCGTGCTGCGGTGCGCTCTTCGGCCATCTGTAAGACGCGGCTGGGAACAGTGCGGCTGAGCTCTGGTCCGTCGGGGGCATCAGTTATTTCATATCCAGCTGCGGTGATCTTGTCGCGCAGTTCGTCGGCTTTTGCCCAGTCTTTTTCTGCTCGTGCCCGCTGACGCTGTTCAGCTAGTGAACGGATTTCTGTAGGCACGTCTTCTTCTGCTTTGGGTTGCCACTGGTCTAGCTGTAAACCAAGCACCTGATCAAAGTGTAAAAGTGTTGCTTTTTTAACGCCTTTTTCTAGGTTGCTGCCGACCAACTCCCAGACTAGTGCGAGCACGCGCGGCATGTTGAGATCGTCTTCCACGCGTTCACGAAAGCGCGTGATAAAACTCTCGTCTTCAGCCGTCGGTTCGCCCCAAGCGTGTGCGGTGGTGCGTAGGCGATCAAGGGCGGTGGCAGCTGCGTTGAGGCTTTCCCAAGCAAACGTCAACTTAGCGCGGTAGCGTGCACCGAGGCAGAAAAAGCGGTAGGCGAGTGGGTCGTAGCCGTGGTCGATGAGCGTTTGCAAACGAAGGAAATCGCCGGTCGACTTAGACATCTTCTCCCCGCCTAGTTGTAAAAAGGCACCGTGTACCCAGAAGTTAGCTAAACGCGTGTTGTAGCAAGCCTGTGCCTGGGCAATTTCGTTGGTGTGGTGTACGGGGATGTGATCCTCGCCTCCGCAATGGATATCGAAATACTCGCCGAGGTATTTAGTCGACATGGCACTACACTCGATGTGCCAGCCGGGAAAGCCGACGCCCCAAGGACTTTGCCATTCCATCTGCCTTTTTTCATCAATAGGGCTGAACTTCCACAGAGCAAAGTCGGTTATTTTGCGCTTTTCACCTAGTTCAACGCGGGCGCCCGCCTGCAGTCCATCAACGTCGAGGCGCGCCAGATAGCCATAGTCGTTCAGCTTTTCTGTGTCGAAGTACACCCCGTCAGACGTGCTATAGGCATATCCTCTTTCTTCTATGGTGCGAACGGCATCTATCTGTTCTGGTATGTGGTCAGTTGCCCGACACCATACGTGTGGTTCAAGGACGTTGAGCAGATGTAAATCTTCCTTAAATACGTCGGTATAAAGCGTAGCCAATTCCCATGCGGTCGTGCCCTGACGCTGTGCGCTGGCCTCCATTTTGTCCTGTCCAGTATCGCCGTCGGAAGTTAGATGGCCAACGTCGGTAATATTGACGACGTGCTTAACATCATATCCGCTGTATTCAAGGGCTCGCCGCAGTGTATCTTCAAATACATAAGTGCGTAGGTTGCCGATATGCTGAAAGTTGTAAACCGTTGGGCCACAGCAGTAGATACCGACAAAGGATGTATTGATTGGCGTAAAAGGGCGTAGCTGACGTTCGTACGTATCGTAAAGATGTAGTGTCATGAGGCGGCTAAAAGTCCTTTAGTATTTTTGAATAAATGTGCCGTATATAAACGTATAAAAATTGACGTACGTAGCGGCGGGGCGCAAGGCAGTCGTCGCTACAAGGCGTTCAAAGCAGAGTGTTGTCGTCTTATATTTGTTAGTCATTCTGTCTAAAGACGATTCGCACGCCGTTAAAATATATTGGACTAAAGTCGCATACGTCACGGGGCTACCAAGCGGGGTCTCGCTCTATTCCAACGCCGCGATATTGTACTTCC
>CAXGPR010000101.1:0-11448 GCA_964011675.1 uncultured bacterium | reverse complement strand
ATGAAGGTGTGTTGTTACTCAAGACCGATAAACTTGGAAACATCTAATACTTGAACGACTAAAACCACTTCCCCATCATAAACCATAGACAAGGGTTGGAGACACGAATGACGAATGTTTCCAACCCTTTTTCTTTTAGAACCTATAAATGAAAAACATTACCCCTGTGAAATAACAAGATGACTAAACTTCTTCTAATACTGATGGTGGTAGGTGTATTGGTGAAGAGTTTATGAGGTAAAGAATAATCTTCTTTGTATTCTACAGAAGGGTGAAAGGGGCACAGAAATCTCCGCAAAAAACTAGCGCAGCATCTCTCTGTGGCACGTTATTTAAAACGCGCTCCAACGCCCAAATATTATCGTGTATATCTGAACATACAATAAGGTGCATAGGCCAACTATTCCTTCTTTATAAGGCTCACATATTTTGCATAGGATGGCCCCAGTGCGGACAAGACTTTACGCCACCTGTTCTCGTATGAAGGATGGGATAGGTCAGGTACGAACCCCAATTTGAGATATGTTTTTATGGCAGCCAATCGGAAGTCATCTGTGAGAAGATAAACGGGCCGCTCTTCCAATTTTCGCGTAAAGCGTAAAGCATTCGCAAGAACACATCCCCCCAGCCCAAGACCCCGGTGGTCCGGATCAGCGGCGATCCATCCAATCTCCCAACAGTCTCCTTCGTCCATATCTCTATCATAAACGCCGGCACAGGCGACAAAATAGCCCCCCTGACTGAAGATGAAATGTTGACCGTCTTCAACAAGTGCCCCCGCCCGTTCTTCATCGATTCGGCTCCTATTCCAAACTCCGAGTTGCCCATTTGCATTGAGCAGATCACACCATCCCTCTTCGTCTCCCGCTAGGAATGACCTATGCTTATAGCCCTCGGGTAGGTTGTTATCTGGAATGGAGTTCGTGTCCGGAAACCACATGAGTAATTGCGGAACAGCCGCAAGGGTATTTTTACCGAGCAGCTTCCGAGCGATAGATCGCAGCACGTTACTCTTTTTCCATACGCTGTTTTCGGATAAAAGACGATTTAAAACGTTCAGGATGGTGGGGTTTTAAAACGACTATTTTACAATCTGGAAAGGTGGTTTCCAATCCAGGCGGACGGCTCTGATCATAGCCTAACGCTATAATATCAGGTCTGATATCGCGCACGATCTGGAGAAGGTTTTGCCCCTCGTATCCTAGCTGCACTTTTTGTGCAATCCCTAAAGATTCTACGCGTGCGCGTCGAATCTCCTCTCCGTGGTCAGGCTTACGATCTTTTAACCGTTCTACATTCTCATCTCTAGCCACGACAACAACGAGTTCTTCACCCAATCGAGCGGCTTGATTTAAAAATGATTCGTGCCCCGGATGTAAATAATCAAACGTTCCGCAACACAGGACTCGCTTTGGCATAGCGTATTATTCGTTTTCCCGTTTATCCACCCAGTATTCCATTTGTCGGTCAGCCTGAAACCGTCGACCGAAAGCTCCTGCTTCTTCTCTGGTTGCAAAATATCCAATTCTCACGCGTATTTCTCCGCCGTCTGGCCGCGCTATACCATAAGCTGGATACCCAGCCTCGCTAAGCTGTTGAACGAGAGCCTGCGCTTTTGCCTTGTCGCGATACCCGGCCACCTGAATTGTAAATACACCGCGAGGATCGTAGCGTATCAGCTGCCCATCCTCCCGATCTTCTTTCTGCATTTGAATAAAATCAGGAGCGGTTTGGCTGGCTGGCTGCTCCGTCGTGGGTCGAGCGTCTTCCCCCACAACAAGGGCTCTATCCTCGTTTTCAACTGCAGGCTCCTCAAAAGACTCTTGTTTGCCCTCTCTATCGCTCTTGAGCTGAACGAGTTCTGAGCGCCCTTCATCGTCAATACCCAGTTCATCCCGACGATCGATTTCATTGCTGCAGCCAACGCAGCCGATCACAATCGATCCAATTACAACCCCATAGCAACGACGCACGTCTTTCCTAACTTTCGTTTTCAATGAACTGCTTTAAGTGTTTCATAGTGTATGGCAAGAGTTCTCTCCACGTCATCATCGCTGTGAGCAACTGATGGAAACATGCATTCATACTGAGAGGGAGCAAGATAGACCCCCCGTTCAATATTTGCCCAGAAATAACGTGCAAACCTTTCCACGTCAACATCCGCCAGATCTGCAAAGCATTCTACAGGTCCCTCCGTAAAAAACATACAAAGCATACCGCCGACCCGGTTAACTGGGTAGGGTAAACCCAACTTTTGGATATTGTCTCGCATGCCCTCTTCAAGTCGAGATGCCACCGTCTCCAATCGATCGTAAGTGCCATCTTCAGACAAGACCTGGAGCTGTTCAAACCCTGCGGCCATTGCCAATGGGTTACCAGAAAGGGTCCCGGCCTGAGATATTTTCATCCCCATTGGCGAAACGTTGTCCATTATGTCGGCCCGTCCTCCGTAAGCGGCAGCGGGAAGACCTCCACCAACAATTTTACCGAGACAGGTTAAATCTGGTTGAACCCCATATCGGCCCTGTGCACCACCCGAACCCGTTCTAAAACCCGTTATTACTTCATCAAATATGAGCAAACAGTTATTCTGAGTTGCTAGGTCGCGGAGCGCCTGTAAGAAACCCTCTCGGGGAGGCACTGTCCCCATATTTCCCGCAACAGGCTCAACGATAATTGCCGCTATTTGGCCTGGATTTTCAGCAATGGCCCGAGCCGCAGCCTGGGCATAGTTATAAGGAACGGTGATCGTATTATTAGCAATTCCCTGTGGAATACCTGGACTGTCTGGCGCACCTAAAGTAAGGGAAGAAGAACCGGCCTTTATGAGGAAACTGTCTCCATGACCGTGCCAGCATCCGTCAAACTTTATAATCTTTTCCCTTCCTGTAACCCCTCTAGCCAGTCTAATAGCCGACATAGTGGCTTCTGTTCCCGAACTCACCATACGGACTTTTTCTATAGAAGGCAGCATATTTACTATTTTTTTGGCAAGTCTCGTTTCGTGAAGCGTGGGGGCTCCGAAGCTCGTGCCGTCAGCGCAAGCCGCACTGACTGCTTTGACTACGCGTGGATGTGAATGGCCAAGTATCAATGGCCCCCAAGAGCACACATAATCGATGTATTCGTTCCCGTCGATATCCCAGACGCGAGATCCCTTACCTCGCTCGAAAAAGCGTGGCCCTCCCCCTACAGCACCAAAAGCACGTGCTGGGCTATTTACTCCCCCAGGAATATACTGTTGCGCTTCTCGAAAGGCTGCTGCTGACTTTTCTGCCGCTATAGTGTCCATTTATTCTCCTCGCTCATAATTGTCTTACACCATTAATTTACTCTAATGGTCGCCCTTTTCCAGTGGAGGATACATGGCTCACCTACTTATGATTGATGACAACCCACAAAATCAAAGGTATCTGGGTCGAATTATTCGCCTGCGTACAAAGCACCTATTCTACGTAGCCAGTAGCGGCCCCGAGGGTATAGAACAAATCGTGGCTGAACGACCAGATTTAATCTTTTTAGATTTGTTTCTACCTGGTATCGATGGATTTGAATTGTTTAACTTATTGCGTAATCACCCAGCTACGCATTCCATACCCATCATAATCCACAGTGCTATCCCTTTGGACGACATAACGCAAATACGAATGCGGCGAATTCAGTGCGATGCATTTATAGAGTTTCCAGTTGAGGCGAGTGTGCTGGTTGGCACAATAGAAAAAGTGTTACAGAGGAACCATCTAGGAACAAAAAAGTGGGTACCCCCGAATGCTTAGCGGTCCCCCTCTTTCTTTGCTTTTTCCGTATCTGGATTCTTTACCAAACTCGTAATACGCACGGCCATTAGATCGGAAACAACGACAACCTCGCCCAGAGCATAAATTCGCCCATTAACGCGAACCTCAAAAGCCTCGCCGGCAAGTTTATTTAGCTCAATTACTTCCTGTACTTTTAAATTTGCCACCTCCGAAACCATCATATCTTTGCGGCCAAGTTCGACCACTAAGTCGACCCAAACGTTGTTCAGCAAATCAGACCGGTTCTGCACCTTGGGTACAGCAGGTTCCAGTTGAGGAAAACGCACGGAGGCAATTTCTTCCTTATCGTCGAAATCGTCGAGGTCGTGCCCCATCTCTGTCCAGACCTGCCCCGCCTCCTCATCCCCTGAGGCATCCCCCAACTGATTGTCCAAATGAGTAACTTCGGGTTCAGCAATAGGCGCATCTTCTTCGACTGGCACCTCAGCGCTCTGAGAAGAAACTTCTGCTGCGTCTAAACCTTCAGCTTGATCGCTTTTTGCTGGGACTTCGGACCGGACGTTTTCTTCAACTGCTTCTTGTTCGACCTGTTCGTTTTCCTGATCCGGCTCGGTTTCTGACATAATCCCCTCTCAACAAAAACGTATTACGAGCTTAATTATAAGCATAAGATAATGTTAAGTATATATTTACCCAATAATTTATACTTGTAAAAAGTCTTGTGTCAGAACTCTCTCTATGGCATATAGATGATGCTGCCGACCTCGATGCCCCAAAGGCAAAACAGCCGCAACTTCCAATGATTCATGGTCGGCCAAGAGCGCCGACATTACTTCTTTTCGCCCGACTTGGACTAAACCAATACAGCCAACGGGCAATATCCGTGCCAATTCGCCAACTAGGGCAAGCTCTTTACCAGCTTTACAAGTAGCCAATAAATGTGAACATTCTTTGTCTAAGACAGGCACCCTCTCACCGTCCCAAAGAAACCAATGTCCGGGAATCCGTCTTAACGTAATCCTAACATCCTCTGTCCCCGAATAGACTTCTACTCCAAAGGTTTGGATCAACTCTGCCACCTCAGCCGGATCCCTACGCAACCAAAGGATACGGTCTCCTGGCTCCAAACCTAACATTCGCCCTATGCAAAAAGATGTTGCATGGTGCTGAGTTGCTTGAGATGTGCGCAGGCGCATTCCCAAAACGGCACTCCGTCCACGCACCTGTAACTGCAATAACAATCCCTGATCGGGGGCACCAATGGCTAATCCACACTCACCCTCGAGAGCCTTATGCACACGATAAACGAGGTCGCTAACTCCGAATCTGTGATGCCCTTGAACCGTCGCATTGACGTGACATACGTCTACTGAACGATCAGAGTCGAAGACAGCAGCCAGTCGTTGAGCTGCCTTCAGATCGGATCCAGTTATTTTTTTTACAAGACTAAGCATGCCCGGTTTACCGACTGTGATGCCCCGAACTTCTACAACTAATGCGTAGAGAGCTTGAACGGATCGCAGTTCAAGCAGCCTCAAGGGACTGCGTTCATAGGTGAAACATATTTTTACCTGGGAGCGGCCTTTCTCTTGACGATCAACCCGCAGCCCGGGCAATGTTTGCGCCATTTCCTCAAGAGCTACTTCCTCAAACCCCGCGGGAACAACAGCCCAATACCGAAAAATCTTATCGTTATTCCCCATTGTGCTCCCCCAATGGAAATACATGGGCTATTCCTCCGCACAGATGCCCTAAGCCCTCTTTCCACCGTTCGAGTACCTCTTCCTCAGTCAAGGCCTGCAATGTTTCCACATAGTCAAAGGGACTCGGTGCGCCGAGTTGCCTTGCAGAATCCATTATGTTCACACACGCTTCAGGAGTCTCAAAACTTCGCACCAATTGTCCATACATCTTTTTTTTTGCTCGCTCAAAATCTCCACAAAACACAGCCCCATCCATTGAGTTGGAGAGGGCACGAATGGTTTCACATGTCAACCTCTCAGGATCAGAGGTTTCAGCAGATATTAGTAAGAAACCACAGGTTGATTCCATAAACACATCGGCTAAAAAAGAGTCGGCAGCAACCAAACCTTCTTCATACAGGGCTACATAGGCATCACTGGTAAGCCCCAGTGCCATATCCAAACTCAACTCAAACGAGAGCTCCCGTCTCACATCCCGCTTTTGCATGGTAGGTAAAAAATCTGGAAATGTGATGAATAATTTTGTATTCCTAATGGGCAATTCAAACTGAACCGAGCCACTTTGAGTCTGATCGCATGGCGGCCATTCGGATAAGAAGCCGAGGTCAATTCCCCTAAAATACGAGCTACTCGAAACGTACTCAACAAGTGCAGTCTCACAGGCTTCCTGTAGGCTCCGGACCTCAAAATCTCCCGAAACAAAAAGAGTCGCATTAGATGGACGATAAAAAGTCTGATGCCAACTTTTCAGCAAACCCATGTCGATAGTTTCCAGCAGCGAATAATCACCGGCAATTTCCCAAGCTGCGGGATGATTTCCATAAGCACAAGAAAGACTGCCGTAATACCCGACCCAATCTGGATCATCCGAGTATAAACTAATCTCACTAGCGATAATTGCTCTCTCGCCTTCTAAGCTAGACTCTGTCCAGCGTCCATCAAATACAAGCTCAAAAAACAGCTTAATATGCCGTTCTACTCCCTCTCCGCAGGTTAAAACGTATTCCGTGCTCTCCAGTCCCGTACTCGCGTTGATATCTGCGCCCATCTCAGCAAAACGTTGTGCAATGTCTCCTTCGGGTTTTTCAAACAGAAGGTGCTCTACCATATGGGCAACGCCCACACCTTGTTGTCCACCCAACTGATGCATCACACCGGAAGCAACAGACAACTGGGCTACGGTCTGCTTAGCACCTCTCTTGGGCATCATCCACAACTGCAAACCACCTGCCAAAGTCACAGTGAACAGTTCTTCATTGAGCTTTTCGCTATATTGCCTCTGCACCACTTAACTCTCTTTGGCCTCAACTCCATTCCCGTAAAAGAAATATATAATGCTAGGAGTTAAGAGGTTAGCAACATCCACTATTTCCTTGAGTTGTATTGTCGCAAGGTGATATTCCATCTCGCCTAGAGGCATTGAATAGCCAGATATAAGGGAACGTAAGCTTAACCGCTGCAGGGCATCTCGGTCCTCTCTTAAAACAGTCAACCTATGTCCCAAGAGAGCTTTTGTACGTTTCCAGTCCTGCCCACTAACCCTCCCTCCCTTTAAGTCGTCTATCCCTCGATTAATCTCCTCCAAGGCCCTTTGATAATCCTCCCGCTCAACGCTAGCCTGTATATACCCTTTGCCAAGGAGTGGATCGACTTGGGATTCAATAAAATAGCACAGTTTTTTCTCCTCTCGCAGATAGCGATACAGAAAAGAGGTTCCCTCTCCTCCTAACAGGGCATTAACGAATAGGAGTAAAACATAGGATCGAAGATTCCTGGCAGCAGGTATTTGGAGTCCATAAACTAGCTTCCCTTGTTTCGTTTGACCGCGTTCATATACACGCCGCCCAGAATTAAGGCTGTTCCAAGAGTCTTCTGCTGGACTTTTTCCACTTAAGTGCACTCGCTCAACAGCTTTAAACCACAGGGGTACTCGGCGACTAACGAAAATCACATCTTCTGCAGAAATATCTCCAGAAAAGTAAAAGTGCACTTCACTCTCTTGGAGAAGTTCCAAGTGAAAAGATGGCAAACTACCTGCGTCAATTTTTTTTATATCCTCTTCACTACCAAGCGGCGTAATTCTCATCCCGTTAACTTCGTCCGCACATCGCCCCAGTGCATAGGCCATTTTATCGCCGTAAATTGACGTTATCTGCTCGCGCAGTGATTGTTTTTCTTGCTCAACATACCGCTCTCTAAATTGCCCATTTTCCCTTAAGGGGTCCATGGCGATTTGACGCACGATATCGAGCGCTTTCAGTAGAAGACCTGAACGATCACTTTTTTCTACATATTGGGGAGACAACACTTCAAGAGAGACGTTTAGCAAATGCCTATTTCCAAGCACATTAACGTCCGTCGACAAAAAAGCGCCGTAAAGCTGGTCGACAGCACGCCCCACTTCTTGCATTGTAGGCAGATTGATTGTGCCTCGTTCACCAAGGCGACTTATTAGCGCACCCAATGCGTTTTCAGGCTTGCTGAGTGGTTGGGAAAGTATTAAATCGAGGCGTACGGTTTTACAGAGCGCATTGCGAAGCCAGTGTATATAGATGCCATGCCCCAAATACAGATCATGAAAGCCGTCCGACCCGGCATGGAATTCAGTTTTCCTCACTCTTGCCGTTTGCAGTTAGGGCCCATAAGCTATTGTTTAGAATTCCTTGCCAAATTGCCCAAGAGGATAGAATGAAACATGGTCAAATTGCGAAAAACCGGGGTAAAGTGCGAAGGAATCTCCGGAGGAAAGTACAAACTGATCGCGCACCAAGGCTTCCAATACTTCATCCAGAAAAGTGGGCGATTGTCGAGCGGATTTACTAATTAGCTTAGATTTTCTTTGCCTTTCCTGTAGTTCATCCCATGTAATATAACGCCCTACTTCCGGCTGCATCTCCTTGTCAAAGAATAGGTATAGTACACCTACCTGGTTGGGGCTGAGGTGCCGTACCAGATCGCCTTGCAATATTGAAATTCCCCCAAAACGCCGGCTTGCCTTTTCATAGGCCTTGAGACCCACATAAGCTTGCCTTTCGTTTTGGAAAGTTTTGGAATCAACAAACCTTGGCCGAATTTCCGTATATCCCTCCACATAAGCTTCTATACTACGATCGTAGTCATCTCCCGTATAAATAAATTCGACTTGTGGTACGGACTCTGATCCCTTTCGGGGCAAAACGTAAAATTTGTGGTTTTCATAGCGGCCAACCTCTTGATGAAGATGGCGTAGGAGCGTTTCTATCGCATCTCGATGAGCACTGTGAAACCGTCCATCTTCCCGCATAAACTGGACAATCGTCTGATAGACGGCGCAGTGACCTAACTCGAGCTGCCCAGGATCTATCGCGAGGAATGAACAGGTTGCTCCCCCGAATATCTCACTATATGCACTGCGCACCTGATCGCGCTCTTTTTCTCGTACCACAGCCTTTGGAAAGCGCACCAACAACCGCTCTATTTTACCCGAACTCAAACCGAGCTTTTCCGCTTCTTTGCAAAGGAGAAAAGCAGAACGGAGAAGTTCCCCCTGTTTGCCTTCCCGAAGAGAAAGTCGTCCAACCTCAAGCCGCGTAGCTAACCCGATGCCTTGTATATCCGTTTGCATGCGTGCTTTGCCGCCGTGACTGCCCAATAACCAAGTTGACCGGGCGTGATCTCGAGCCAATTCGTCAAAGTCATTGCGTATCTTCCGAGTAAAACGAAAGTGCGCGCTGGGCTCATAGTGTACCGTAACATCGAAAACTTTTGGAAGAGGCAGCTGAACGCCCCATCCTCTTATGGTCTTACTTATGGCGGTCACAAAGACCTCCTTTAGGCAATTTCAGCGAGTTGTCGTATGCGCTCGTCGCGCTTGCGTTTGCGTTCCTTAGCCCAGTCTGGATCATAGAGCTCTCGATACAGTCCGTCGGCCTCGATTAATTCTTCATGGCGACCGATCTGTTCGACACGGCCTTCCTTCAAAACAACTATTTTATCTGCATTACGGACCGTTGATAACCTATGGGCAATAACAAAGGTGGTTCGGTCTTTCATGAGGTGGTTTAGGGCCTCCTGGACCTTTGTTTCTGAAACGGTGTCTAAGGCTGATGTTGCCTCATCTAGGATGAGAATACGAGGATTCCGTATAAGGGCCCGTGCGATGGCAATGCGCTGGCGCTGCCCCCCTGAAAGACGCGTACCATTTGACCCCAAAAGCGAACGATAACCATCCGGAAGCGAACAGATAAACTCGTGAGCGTTGGCTTGCCGAGCTGCCTCCTCAATTTCATCCATCGAGGCATCAGGCTTACCATAACGGATATTATCGAGAATTGTGCCACGAAATAGATGCGTTTCTTGTAACACCATACTCATCTGTTCGCGAAGAGCTAGGAGAGCGTATTCTTGAATATCTCGGCCATCAATGCGAATAGCACCTGAATCTCGATCATAAAAACGGGCGATCAGGTTTGCTATAGTCGTTTTCCCAGAACCACTAGGGCCAACAAAAGCCACTACTTCACCCGGATTTGCGGAAAAACTAACCCCCGTTAAGACACTGTCTCCTCTCTCATAGGAGAAGGACACATCATCAAACCGAACATCGCCGCGCAGCGGCTCTATTAATCCGTTGGGATCATCTTCTACTTCGGGAGCCGTATCTAAAACTTCAAAGACACGGCGAATACCAACTTTAGCCGGAAGGATCTGCTGAACAACTGAAATGAGTTCTGATACGGGTGCGTAGAGCATAGCGACATAGCTCATCAACAAAATATATTCGTCTAGACGAAGTTCCTGTTCCAACACGGCAGTACCGCATACTAGCATTACCAACACTTCACCGACATAGCTGATATTGCCAGTAACCTGCCCCCAAATACTGGCGAGATTGCCCGAGTATAAATCGATATCATAATTCTCGCGCATTTGCCCGATAAGCGAACGACTCTCTCTACGTTCACCAGAATGGGATTTGACCATTTTTATAGCCCCAACCACCTCGCTCACTTTTCCGTAAATTTGGGACATTTTTTCGGTTGATTTCCATGCGTAATGCGAAATGCGTGCCCTAAAAAAGAAATATCCTAAAAAATGGAAGGGCAGTACAACGAGAGCCACTGTTGCTACGAGAGGACTGGTGTAGAATAAAACGCCAATAAGGAAGAGAGCTTTAACAGAGGAAATGATGGTGTTAATAACAGTACCTGTAACTAGAGAAGTCACCGAATTAACATCGTTCATCATTCGGGAGATAATCTCACCCGAACTCCGAGATTCGTAAAAACCCAGCGAAAGCCGCTGCAGGTGATCATACATGCGGCGACGTAGGTCAAATACGAGTCTTCCTCCCAAGATGCGCATTTGGTACGAATAAGCGAAAGAAACCAAACTGGTAACAACGCGGAGGACAACCAAAACTAAAACGCATTCTATAAAGAGATTCTTATCTCCCTCGGGTAGGGCCAAACCTACAAGCTTCGATCCCCAAATAGGAGGTAAAAGCCCCAGGCCTGTAAGAACCAACAAGGAAAGCAAGGATAGAATTAACTTCCCTTTATATGGCTGAATTATGTCGTAAACTCTAATCCACAGATTGCGCTTCATCGCACTTCCAGCAGCATCTAAATCCGTCCAACACAGACAATTAAATAAATTAGAGACAAAATAAATAAAATTCTCTAATATCACTTAACGGCCCGAGCGCATGGAAAACAGGTTTATGCCACCCGGTTTAACTTCATTTTAAGTTGTGAAAATAGCAGAAAGGTTGGTGCCGAGGTCTCCCGAAGAGTAGTGCACTCTTCTACCGCAAAGCGGTCTAAATTATTGAAGCAAGTGGAAAGGCGGGGTTCCTTCCATTGCCTTATTAAGGGAAATAAGGCAGTCAGTCCAACGGTTAATAGTTTAAATGTATATCTCTCTTAAATTTAGAGCAAGCGCAAATCTAACAGTATGGCAACAAATTCTGTGGGTTACTACATTAAACGTAACAGAAGGAGAGAAAT
>CAXGPR010000100.1:0-11762 GCA_964011675.1 uncultured bacterium | reverse complement strand
TTATCAGCATACCGCCGGTAAATCCGACACGACCCTCTAACTCCGTTTTTCCAGCCGCGGAGCAAGGCATGGAAGTAGGCTGTGCAACCCAACCAAAAAGAGCATTGAGGGAAATAACGGCAATGTAGAAAAAAGTGATCCCTGTTGGTGCGATTAAAGAAAACTTGCTATCGTCGGCGATCACTTCGCGCAATCCATCAATACCACCCACAGCGTGGAGAGCAAAAGGGACCAAGAGAAAAGAAAGGATTATAGTCAAAATTCCTTGAATGAAGTCGGTAATCACTGCAGCGCTCAGACCACCTAAGATCCCATAAGTTGTGAACATTAGAGCCATCATCCAAACTGCCGTAACGGGACTGATTGCACCTCCCGACACCGCGGTGATCATGGCGCCGGCTCCCTTGAGCATTACACCTGTGTTCACCATCAGTTGCAAACATCCAACAAGAGCAAAAAGCAAGGCAACACTACGGTTATAACGGATCTTAAAGAAGTCCGCCGTAGTGATGGCTCGCATGCGTCGAAAAACGGGCGTAATTATCCAGAAAAAGGGTGTCACAAAAAGCCAAAGCCATTGATACCAGATTCCGGAGGCCCCGACTGCATACGTTTTAGCTGCCACGCTGACCGCCTGATCTGAATGCGTGCCAGAACCAAAACCAAAAAAAACCATCATCGCTTTCCCAAATTTCCGCTCGCCCATGAACAAAGAAGCAGAAGAAGTCACCTTTTTAGCAGCTAGAGAGCCAATTACAGTGATACCGAGCAGGTAAAAAACGATCACAGACCAATCTGTTACAGAGATACCTAACATGGGAAATCCTTGAAGAGAAATGGATAGAGCGTCGGTTATATGCAAAAAAACGCCAACCAAGCTGCGGTAGTTGATTTCAAATTCTAAATACAGAGAGCCTGTGCAGGTTTCAGGTCAAACCATTCTTGTTGGGTGAGACGGTTTGCAGTTACATTCGACTCTGTGGTATCAATTGAAGAAGAATTTGCACGTAGCTCAAGGCGCTGACTCTTTTTTACATTTTTATCAAGTAGGATTGCATGTGTATGTCAACGTGAACCGTTTCAAAATAGCGTTTGACAGTAAAGTCGCTCTTTAAAACCATTGACACCAACATTGTTACTGAATTGGTCAAACACGGAACTTCCACGAACTTCGTTTCTTCCGTGTTCACAATTATTAAGGCTACACACTTGACGCATCGCACTCAGTGTAGTGTATAAATACAGTTTTTGTAAGATATAACAAATCCGAGTATGCGGGGACTATAATCAAGCTCGTGTCCTTTAAAGCATATACCCATCAACAAATCCATCATCCTTGTCGGATCTCACTCGGCATCCTATAATACGCGCGTGAACAAAGAAGATAACAACGCGCCCACTGCAGTCCTCAACCTGCTCGCACCCGAAGAACAGGTTCAGCTTTCACGCTGCACAGATATCAAGTTAGACGGTCTCTATGGCTCGGCCTGGCTGCTGGCTACCGACCGCCGCCTGCTGGCCTATAGCCCCGACGGCGGCGGTCCACCCAACATTGTCGACCTGCCCTTGAGCGAAATAACTGCCGTCGAGATTGAAGACCTGCACGGAAGCGGTGCACTCAAGGCGCGCACCGCTGAACGCGGGGCGATCGTAGCGCTCTTTTCCAAAACGCTGGGTGCGCAGTTTGCCGACCTGCCCAAGCAGATAGAAAAGCTGGTTCACAAGGCCCATCCAGAGCCGACCGACCACCCAATCGCAAGCGGTCGTTTGGAGCGCGGCTTTCACCGTCAACGACGCTGCGAACGATGCAATCAGGTGATTCCGCACCGGATGGGCGTCTGTCCCGCCTGCTTGGAAAGCCGCAAGCTGCTCGGTCGCTTTCTCAGCTACTCCATACCCTACTGGCCGCTGGCTGTCTTCAGCCTGACAATCCTGCTTTTGGGCACATTTATTGGCCTGACGCCGCCTCTCTTGATGCGCACTCTAATTGACGACGTGCTCAAACCCGTCGCCGAAGAGGGCAGCGGCGGCGCTATAATACTGCCCTACTTGGGCTCCGTCACGCCGTATGATGCGCTCGGCACGCTGGTCGTCGTGCTGCTCCTGATCAACGTATCGCGCAACGCCCTCGGCGCCCTCCGCTCCTACCTGCTATCGCGTCTAGGCGAGCAAATCACCTATGATCTGCGCGGCGAAGTCTACAGGCATCTGCACCGTCTATCGCTCAATTTTTACAACGATCAAGACACCGGACGCATTATGGCCAGCGTCACGCAGGACGTAGGGCGCCTACAGGATTTCTTGAGCGACGGTCTGCAGGAAACGATTCGCAACGTGCTTACCATCGCCATCATCGTTTCCATCCTGTTCTACCTCAATGCAAACTTAGCGCTTTACGTGCTCCTGCCCGTTCCGTTCATAGTCCTAACGACGCTGCGCTTCGGGTCCTATTTGCACAAACTATACCGCCCACTGTTCAGGCGCTGGGCCGGCATAAGCGCCCTGCTGTCGGACGTAATTCCGGGCGTTCGCGTAGTCAAATCCTTTGCCCAAGAGGACCGCGAGGTCGGCAAATTCGAACAGCGTAGCCACTCGCTCTTGGAAGGCGAGCTGAAAGTCGCCAAAACGCGCAGCCTCTTTAGTCCTCTCATGGCCTTCCTCACCTCGCTTGGCACGCTCGTCATCTGGTGGGTCGGAGGCAATAAGGTACTCGACGGCGCGCTCACGCTCGGTGAATTCGTCGCCTTTACCAGCTATATGTGGCAATTTTACGGACCCGTAGAGGGTCTCTGCCGCCTCAACCACCGCTTTCAGCGCGCCGCCACATCAGCCGAGCGCGTCTTTGAAGTGCTCGACAGCCAGCCCGACGTGGCCGATCCGGCCAGTGCAGCGACCATGCCCACCATAGAGGGACGCGTCGTATTCGACAACGTGAGCTTCTCCTACGAGCAGGGCAAGCAGGCCCTGCGCAATCTCAGCTTTACGGTTGAACCCGGAGAAATGATCGGCCTGGCGGGACATTCGGGCGCCGGCAAATCGACGTTGATCAACCTGATCTGCCGCTTTTACGAAATCGAAGAGGGCACCATATACATCGACGGCGTCGACACGCGCACCGTGAGCTTAAAGTCGATGCGCGAGCAGATCGGCGTGGTCCTGCAGGACCCCTTTCTTTTTAACGGCAGCGTAGCCGACAATATCGCCTACGGCAATCCCGACGCCTCGTTGGAAAAAGTCATCGCCGCTGCCAAAGCGGCCAACGCGCACGAGTTTATTACCAACCTACCCGACAGCTATGACTCGATCGTCGGCGAGCGCGCCGTGCGCCTGTCGGGCGGCGAGCGCCAGCGCCTGTCGATTGCCCGTGCCATTCTGCGCGATCCGCGTATACTCATCCTCGACGAGGCGACGGCGAGCTTGGACACCGAAACAGAAGCCAAGATTCAGCAGGCGCTGGCTCGCTTGGTGAAGGGACGCACGAGCTTTGCCATTGCTCACCGCCTGTCGACCCTACGCAACGCCGACCGCCTCTTCATCATAGAAAAAGGCACGCTGTACGAGCAGGGCACGCACGACGAGCTGATTGCCCAAGACGGCATCTATGCCAAACTCGTGCGCATGCAGACCGAAATGAGCCGCATCCGAGCCGTATGAGTGAATCCATTGAAATTGAAAGCGATTTCGAAGTCATCTTCTTCGATCCGCACAAGACCCATCTGTACGTGGATGAATTCGCCGATCTCGTCCTGCGCGAAGAGGGCAAAAAACCCGTGCACGGCGTGCGTCCGACCCGCTGTTTTCCCATATCTTCCGGCGATCGCTACATCGCGCTCAACACGCATGAGGTCAAGGAACTGGGACTCGTGCGCGAGGTAGACGAGTTGGACGCCGACAGCCAGAAGGCGCTGCGCAGCGAACTGGCGCGCGCGTATTTTCGCCCGCAGATCCAGCGCGTCCACGCCATCACCGAGCAGTACCACGTGCCGCGTTGGCAGGTGGAGACCGACCGCGGGCCACATACCTTTGAGATCCGCAGCAGCCGCCGCGATATGCGCGTACTCTCGGCCGGACGTATCCTGATTCGCGATGCCGACGGAAACCTATACGAAGTACCCGACTATCGACAGCTCGACTCACAGAGCCGAGCTCTGGTCGAGACACAAGTCTAACACACTCCCGCGCGATCCAACGACCGCGCTTTGATACGCGAAAGATCAGCCCATGCGCATCCTCGTTACCGGCGGCACCGGCCGCGTCGGCCAGACCGCCGTTCACCACTTACTCTCTCAGGGCCACCAAGTGCACGTCATTGGCCTCGACGAATCCTTCGAACTGGAGGGAACGACCTACGCACGGTGCGATATAAACGATTATGAGGCGCTGTATGCACACGCCCAAGGCCGCGAAGGCATCGTCCACTTGGCCGCTATTCCCTTTCCCGGGGGCGGCACGCCGGAACAGCTTTTTGACGTTAACTGCACCGGCACCTTTAACGTTTATCAGGCAGCGGCCACAGCCGGCATCAAACGCGTCGTTAGCGCATCGTCTATCAACGCGCTCGGCTTCAACTTCGGCACGGTGCACTTTGATATTGAGTATTTTCCCATAGACGAGGCGCACCCCGACTTCACCACCGACGCCTACTCTTTTTCCAAGCGCATCCTCGAAGAGACGGCGGCCTACTTCTGGCGCCGCGAGGCCATCTCCGGCGTGCAGCTGCGCTTTCCCTTTGTCTACCTGCGCGACGACAGCAGTCACTTTGCTCAGATGCGCCAGCGCGCAGGCCAAACCTACCGAGATCTCGCGCAAATATCGCCCGAAGAACAGCGCCAAACCGTAGACGAATTCTGGCAGCACTTTTTACACATGCGCTCCTCACGCACTTTTGAAAAGTCGCGGGAAGAGCGCATGCGCGATCGAGAAAAAGAGAGCGAAGTATCGCGCCCCACTTTCTCTGGCGTGTCAGATTTTTGGTCCGCCATCGACGCGCGCAACGCGGCCATCGCCATCGAGAAAGGTCTCACCGCCGCGTATGAGGGCAGCCACCCTCTCTTTGTGTGCGATGCCGAGAACGCGACCGGCATCGACAGCGAGATGCTCGCCGAGCTGTTCTACCCTCAAGTTAACGCGCGCAATCGACCTCTCGAAGGACGGACCAGCCTCGTCAGCTACGAACGGGCACAGCAGCTCATCGGCTATGAACCAACCTACTGAACCCTATGGAAACGGCTGCCACCTATCCGATAAAAGCGCTGCTCTTTGATCTCGGCGGCGTACTGATAGACATCGACTTTGAGCGCACCTTCCGCGCGTGGGAAGCACTGACGCCGCTGGGCATGGAGCAGATACGAGACCGCTTCTATTTTGACGAAGCCTACCAGCAACACGAACGGGGGGAGATCGACTTAGCCACCTACTGTGCCCACCTGCGCCAAACGCTGCAACTCAATGGCAGCGACGCGCAGATTGCCGCCGGTTGGAACGCGCTCTTTATAGCAGAGATACCCGAGACGCTGCGCGCCATCGGGAGCATAGCCCCCCACATACCCTGCTACGCCTTTACCAACACCAACGCAGAGCACCAGCGCGCTTGGGCAACGCAGTTTCCCACCGTAGTTCCTCTTTTTCGCCGCGTCTTTTCCTCGTGGGAACTGGGCCTGCGCAAACCCGAGCACGCCGCCTTTAGAGCCGTATGCCAACACATGGACGTTCCCGCCCAGTCAGTGCTCTTTTTTGACGATACGCTTGAAAACGTCAAAGAAGCGAAGGCAGCCGGGCTGCAGGCCGTGCACGTGCGCTCTCCTGCAGACGTAGAAGACGCACTGAAGCCCATCTACTAAAACCAGAGATTTTACCTATATTGCTGTCTGTATCCGGTATGATGCTCAACGATAGGAAAACGCTCGATGCATAGATTGCTGACGGCCGCTCTGGCGGGGCTCTTGCTCGTCACGGCCGCGACCGCGCAAAAGCGCCAGGTCAAGCTGATGGGCTGGGGCGACACCACGACCATGGCCAAGTACGCCATTCTCGAGGAAGCCTTTGAGGCGGCCAACCCAGACATCGACCTCGTAGTCGAAATAATGGACGGCATATCCTACAAACGCAAGCTGCCGGTGATGATTGCCAGCGGCACCGCACCCGACCTATTTGAAGCCGGCCTCGAGCGCGCCGCTTCGTTTGGTTCCTACGCCGAGAAAGGCGCCTACGTCGATCTGATGCCCTTGGTTGAACGCGACGGCGTCAATCTCGACGACTGGTTCCCCGAAGTAATCGCCAGCTGTTACTACGACGGCGTGCTATACAACCTACCCAAAAAACTGAACAACCCGGCCTGCGTGCACATTAACCTCGACCTCTTTGATGCGGCCGGCATCCCCTATCCGACGCGCGACTGGACGTGGGACGATGCGCTGGTCATGGCGCGAGCCATGACCAAAGATTTCGATGGCGACGGACGCATCGATCAGTGGGGTATGTCGTGGCCGCTCGCCCAGGGCGTCGAGCCAGCCATCATACGCGGCTGGCAGTGGACCCGCGACGAGGGCCGCCAGATCAATATTGACGACCCCCTCTTTTACGAATCGCTGCAGTGGATGGCCGACCTGGTGCACGTCGAGCACGTCGCGCCCTCACTCGAAGAAACAGAGGGTGCCGGACTGCCGGGCTACCTGCTCTTTACCACGGGCAAAGTCGCCATTCAGTCGGGCGGGCGCTGGCAGACGGCTATATACAAGCGTGAGATCGGCGACCGCTTTCGCTGGGATACGATCTGGATGCCCGTCAAAGACCTGTCCGAGAAACGCTCTTACACCATCGGCACCGAGGCTTGGGGCATATACCGCGGGTCAAAAAACATCGAAGACGCCTGGAGCGTGCTCAAGTGGTTAGCTGGACCGGGCGGCTCACGCGTGCTAGCCGGCATGGGCGGAGCCATACCCGCCGTTCGCTCCGTCGCCGCGTCGCCCGATTTCCTCGATCAGGGACCGCCCAGTCGCGAGGGCAATCGCTGGTGGCTCGAAGCCATGCAGCACGCCGTGCGACCGCCGCGCGAACCGCACTGGACCAAGGTCGAGCAGCTGATGACTCAGGTGCTCAAGCTCGGATGGGACGGCCAGCGACCGTTTAAAGAGTTGGCCTTAGAACTCAAGCCGCGCATCGACGAGATCCTGCAGGAAAAGCCGCGCTCTACGCCGCAGAGCATGTGGGCCGTAGCCCTAGGCGGAGCGCTCGTTTTGGTCCTCGTCGTCGGCCTGCTCCGCCACTACGGAGAAGAGGGAGACGGTCGGGGCCTGCGCGAACGACTGCGCAACCGGCAAATACGCCAAGAAGCCCTCTACGGCTGGCTCTTTATCGCACCCCATCTGGTAGGCCTCTTTGTGTTTACCATTGGCGCCATTCTCGCCTCGGGCTATCTCAGCCTGACGGAATGGGACCTGTTTGGCACACCACAGTGGACCGGATTGGGCAACTACCAGCGCCTGTGGGACGATCCCATTTTCTGGAAAACTCTCTACAATACGATTTACTATGCCGGCCTGCGCGTGCCGCTGAGCATCGCCTTTTCTCTGGCAGTTGCCATTCTCATGAACCTAAAGATGCGCGGCATCCTGTGGTGGCGGGTCATCTACTTTGTCCCGGCCGTCTCTTCTTCAGTAGCCATCGCCCTGGTCTGGCGCTGGATCTACTCAAAGGACTTTGGCCTACTCAACGCTTTCTTGGACTGGTTCGGTCTACCGGCGATGAGCTGGTTAACCTCCGAGACGCTGGCCATGCCGTCGATGATTATCATGTCGGTCTGGTGGTCCGTCGGCACCAATATGGTCATCTATCTGGCGGCCCTACAGGGCGTGCCCGACCAGCTCTACGAAGCGGCCGAAATCGACGGTGCCGGCGCGTGGCATCGCTTCTGGCACGTCACCTTTCCAATGATAACGCCGACGACTTTTTTCCTACTCATCCTCGGCACCATTGGCTCGCTGCAGATCTTCGACATCTTTTACGTTATGACGCAGGGCGGTCCCAACTTCGCCACGACTTCGCTCGTGATGTATATCTTCCAAAACGCCTTCGAATATCTGGAGATGGGCTACGCTTCAGCCGTAGCTTGGGTGCTCTTTGCCATCATCCTAGTGCTCTCGCTGATCCAGATGAAGTTCTCACAGTGGGTCCACTACGAAGGAGAGCGCGAATGAAGCACGGCCTGTATCAGCGCATCGCCGTATACGCGACCGTCGCCCTGGGCGGACTGACGATGGTCCTGCCCTTTGTATGGATGCTCTCTACTTCGCTCAAAACGACGGCGCAGTCCATGGCGTTTCCACCCGAGTGGATTCCCAATCCTTTTGTGTGGGAAAACTACACGCGTATTACCGACTATATGCCATTTTTCCTCTTTCTGTACAACAGCGTTAAGATTGCCTTCTTTGTTGTATTTGGCACCCTTTTAACCTGCTCGCTGGCCGGCTACGCCTTTGCCAAGCTGCGCTTTCCCGGCCGCAAGCCGCTCTTTCTCCTGCTCCTTTCGACCATGATGATTCCCACGCAGGTCACGCTCATTCCCGTCTTTGTTATCATGAAGTATCTCGGGTGGATCAACACGCACTACGCGCTCATTGTGCCCGCCTTTTTTGGCAGCGTTTTTGGCACGTTTCTGCTGCGCCAGTTTTTTCTCGGCATTCCCAACGAACTGGAAGACGCTGCGCGCATTGACGGCTGCACGCCGTGGAGCATCTACTGGCGCATCATGCTGCCGCTGGCTAAGCCCTCACTTGCTACGCTAGCCATCTTCTCTTTTATGGGGACGTGGAACGACTTTATGCGGCCGCTTATTTACCTGAGCGACATGACCAAGATGACGCTGCCGGTGGGGCTAGCGCTGCTGGCCAACCACCAGGACATCCGCATTCCGCTCATCATGGCCGGTGCGCTGCTCAGCCTCCTGCCCATCCTAGTGCTCTACGTATTCGGTCAGAAGTATTTTGTGCGCGGCATCGCCCTGACGGGCATGAAGGGGTAAAAACACAACGCCAGCGCTTGGCTAAGAGCACTGGTACGACGCTGCCACGCCGTGCGCTACGATGACTCACGGCCCGACTTTTTTAACCTACGCGCTACAGCCACTGTGCAAATAGCGCGTAGGCGCGCTCGCGCATCGTCAAGGGAAAGTCGTGCGCACAGTCGGGATGGGCGATTAAAAGGCGGTCCTCAACACCGTAGAGTGCATAGACGCGACTAGCCGCAGCCGCAACGGAATCGACACTCTGCCACTTAAAATTGTCGTCGTATAGAGGCGCTGAGGCAAAAAATGGACGCGGCGCCAGCGCAGCCACCATATCGTGAAAATCAAAGGGAATCGCGGCCAGCGCATAGTCTCGCAGCCGCGGCATATAGCGCGAGGACGTCCAGCCAGTGATATAGCCGTCTTTGTAGGCCTGATAGGAATCAAACCCGCAGCTCGAAACGACCACCGCAATGCGCGCATCAAAGGTGGCCGTGTAAATCGCGTTATGTCCTCCCAGTGAATGACCGATCGCACCGACTCCTCCCGTGCGCACCTCCTCCATATCCTCTAACAAATCCAATCCGCGCACGTTGTCCCAGATCGCTTTCATCGTTCCGCTGGCGTAACCCAGCGCCGCCCAGTCGGGACGATACTGCGCCAAATGCGGATAAGCAGGGGCTAGCGTGACAAAACCGCGCTCGGCCAGCTCGCTGGCATAGGCGCGGTTGGCCTTGCCCCCCAGGCCGACGACGACTCCGTGTCCCACGACGTCGTCGGTTGGATGCAGGCAGAGCACGGCGGGAAACGGCCCCTGTCCCTTAGGTATTAACAGATAGGCCGGCACGCGTCCCCCGGGCTCACTGGCGTAGTCGATCAGGCGGCGTACATAGGAACCGCAGTCGACCTCTTCGCGCAGACGCACGTTTAGCGACACGCGTTTTTCAGCGCTTGGCAGCGGACCCATGACTTCTTGCATCGCCGCCAAGACCTCTGCGCGGCGCGTTTCCCAAACGGCCCGTGAAGGCAGAGCGATAGGGTTACCTGTAGCATCGGTTAACTGGTTCAACGCACAAGTCCTCTCAGTTGGTGTAGGCGACCGTGCCGCGCGCACCCACGGGATAGCCCCAGCGTTCGAGATAGGACGGTCCCGGCAAAAACTCGTCACCGCGCGAGACCAGCTGCGCCTGCAGCATCCCTTCCAACTCGCGCCACGCCGCGTCGTATTGGGGCTCGCCCAGCACGTTGTTCTGCTGATAGGGATCGGCCTCGTTGTCGTAGAGCAACCACGGCCCCTCCAGCGAGCGCACGTAAGTGTAGCGCTCCGTTCGCAGACCGCGAAATGAACGCCCGCCCGCGCCGGGCCACCACTGACCAAATGGATGCGGACACTGCAAAAAAGCCACCCCGTCAGATGGATCCTCGCCGCCGTTTATATGGCCAGAAAAGTCGCGCCCCTGCACGGTCTCGGGCACCTCTAGGCCGCACAGTCCCAGCACGGTTGGCATAATGTCCGAAATATCAATAGGCGCCTCTAGCGTGCGACCCGCACGACCAAAAGCAGCCGGGTAGCGCAGCAGGAAAGGTACGCGCACCGATTCGTCCCACGGCTTCTGCTTGTTGTTCATCCCGTGCGAGCCCACCATATCGCCGTGGTCTGAGAAAAAGACAAAGATCGTATCGTCGGCAAGACCCTCTTCATCCAGCGTCTGCAGCAGGTCACCTGCGCACGCGTCCAGCGCCGTGCAGTGCGCGTAGTAGCCGGCCAGCCAATCGCGCGCGGTGTCGGAAAAAGTAGACGGCACGTTGGAACGCAGCTGGAGCGCTGCGGGATCGTACAGATCGCGATAGGCCTGCGGCGCCGTCTGATAGGGGTCGTGCGGCGGTCCCCACGACAGCACCATTAGGAAGGGATCTTCGCCGCTGCGTTCGCGCAGGTAGGCCTGTGCATCGCGCGTTTGCTCAATGGCGTCGTAGCCTTCCCAGCGCAGCTTTTGGTCCGAATCACCGGCGTAGTAAAACGAGTTGTTGTAGTCGTGCGTGCACTCGAGCACCTTCCAGTAGTCGAATCCCTGCCGGCGCTCCGGCGGAATGTAGTTGGAACGGCCCTGCCCGTCGACGTGCCACTTGCCGATATAGGCCGTATCGTAGCCTACCGCGGCAAAAGCCTGGGCAATGCTCGTGGCGCGATCGCCCAGCGGCACATCGTTGACGATCACCCGATGCTCCAGCGGAGACTGCCCCGTCAGCAGCGAGGCACGCGCCGGACAGCACACCGGACAGCCCGAAACCGCGTTGCGAAAATTCAAGCTTTCAGCCGCTAGGCTATCTAGGTGGGGCGTCTGCACGTTGGGATCGCCGGCGTAGCCCAGCGCCTGAGCGCGCCACTGGTCGCCAAAGACCAAAATCACGTTTGGTTTTTTCTCTGTCATTGCTCTCTGCTTTCCTATCTGGTCGCATCGACCCACTTGAGCATAAACTCGCCAAAGAGCGAATTGGCCCAGGCAAACCAAGGTCGGGTAAACTGCTGCGGATCGTCGGGGTTAAACCCCTCGTGCATGTATTCGGTGCCTGCATCTGTGCGCTCTAGCATGTCAATCAATGCATCCATCTCTCCCACGTTGTTTGACGTCAGCCCCTGCATGCACAGACTGATCGGCCATATATATCCGGCCGGCGTGTGCGGACTGCCGATGCCGCGCGCGTATGTTCCCTCGTGGTAGTAGGGATTGTGCGCGCTCAGCACAAAGCGGCGCGTATT
>CAXGPR010000099.1:0-11817 GCA_964011675.1 uncultured bacterium | reverse complement strand
AATGGTGGAGCTGGACGGGATCGAACCGACGACCTCAGGCTTGCAAAGCCCGCGCTCTCCCAACTGAGCTACAGCCCCACTTCATCACTGCTTTGCCGTTCCCTCGGACGAATCGTCTTTCTCAAAGGTTAGTAGGACCGTTGAGGCGATAAAGAGCGAGAAGAAAGTGAAACCAAAAATATCGGCGCGAATCGTGTCGTATGCTTCGTGTAAAGTGTCAACAGGAATTGCATATCCGCCGAGGCATACTAAGTAGAGAACGATGCTGCTGATCTGCACTTTTTCCAAAAACGGTTTGCTTTTTTCCCAGGCCATTCACACCTCCATACGGCAATGATACTGAAAAATAGAAATAATACGGCATATCGTCAATGCAAGTGAGTGCAATATGAAAGATGTAGTGGTTGTAGACGCCGTGCGCACGGCAACGGGACGTTTTGGAGGCTGTTTTAAGGGCTTTTCCGCCGTCGAATTGGCATCGCTTCTCATAAAGCAATGCCTCGTTCGTTCAAGCCTAAAGGGAGAGGATATTGACGAGGTGATAATGGGCATGGTTTACCAAGGTGGAGCGCGGGCCAATCCGGCTCGACAGGCTGCTCTCTCCGCTCAATTACCTCATGAAGTACCGGCTATGACAATCAATAAGTTATGTGGCTCTGGGTTGAAATCTGTGGGTTTAGCTTGGCAGGCGCTTCAGGTGGGTTCAGCAGATGTTGTATTAGCAGGGGGCATGGAGAATATGAGCCAAGTGCCTTATGTGTTGCCTGGGGCCCGCTGGGGGCAACGACTAGGTCACGGGTCGATTGAGGACATGATGCTATTAGACGGTCTGTGGGACTGTTTTTACGATTGCCATATGGGTATGACGGCAGAGAATTTAGCCGAGCAGTATAGCATCGACCGGGTAATGCAAGACGACTTTGCGGTCGAGAGTCAGCGGCGCTGGGGACAGGCTCAGTCGGAGGGGCGATTTGACTCTGAGATCGTACCAGTGGTCGTAGCGGATAAGAAGGGGAAAATGGTCTATTCTGTGGACGAGCATCCGCGCCCTGAAGTGACGATAGAGGAACTCGGCGCGTTGAAGTCTGCTTTTAAAAAAGAAGGTACAGTAACGGCCGGCAATGCTTCCGGGATTAATGATGGAGCCGCCCTTCTATTACTGATGCGTGCAGAGACTGCTCGGTCCTCTGGACTTAAGCCCCTAGCTTATGTTCGAGACGTGGTAAGTGCGGGAGTTGATCCCCGCGTCATGGGTATTGGACCAGTTCCTGCCATTCGGACCCTTTTGAAGCGGGCAGATCTAATCTTGGATCGCATAGGGCGCGTCGAACTTAACGAGGCCTTTGCTGCGCAGAGTCTGGCCGTTGGGCGCGAGTTGGATTTGGATTGGACACGCGTCAATGTCAATGGTGGCGCCATTGCGATGGGCCACGCTGTGGGTGCAAGCGGTGCACGCGTGGCCACGACGCTCCTGCACGAAATGGCGCGTAGTAAGGAGCGTTTTGGTGTGGCCTCACTTTGTATTGGTGGGGGAATGGGTATCGCCGTTCTCTTCGAACGCTATGAATAAAATGACGCGGTGGGCATGGGGCGGCGCGTCCCATTCACCTTCTGACTGCACCCGACCCCCCGCGCCAGGTGCACATTAAGCTGCCGTGAGCGACTTTTTTTCCTGTGTTATAAACGAATTGGTTGATGGTTTTTTCGGTTCGTCGCGTTCTTTTGTCGGTCGTGTGCCTAGATGTCGTTTTATGATGGTCTTTGTTCGCATCGCGCCAAGTGCGGTTGTTGAAGCGTCAATCGGCAAAATAGGAATTTCCTTGTGTAATTATTGGGAAAGAGACTTAGCGGCTTACTGCCAAAAAATTATATCAAAAAAAGACGTTTCTTTTTCCCCACGCTGTAAGTGAGGTTGCCAGCAATCCGCGCTGTCAGGTGGGCCGTGACCGTTTAGTTCAGAGTTAAATTGGGCTCTTAAACCAGCGGTCTACTAAGAGCAAATTAATTTATATTGGGTTTATTTTAAGCTTTTACATAGCATCTTATTTGGCATTCAAACGTAAAAAGTGAATGAGTTGTGATAGCACAGTGGAAGTAAGTGTGCCATTTTTTAAAGGTCATAATGTTTTGGTTTTAAAAAGCCTTAATTTTTTTGAGGTGTAGGGAGATTGCTTGTGTGTAACGGTGGAGACAAGAAGTTGAGTCGGCTGGGAGACAAACTTGAGCTAAACGTCGAATTAGCACAGTATTTTACACCTCGGAACGTGGTTCTTGCGCTTTGGCGCATAGTGCAAAAGCGATATATAGCTCAGGCAAACCAGAAGATACGCGCCATTGATTTAGCGGCTGGAGCGGGTATATGGTTAGACGTCCTCATCGAGAGCGGTACGGTGCGTCCTTGCGATATGTATGGGATTGAAATAGACGAAAGATGGGCTGATCGTTCGGGAATGTCTTATACCGGTGATGGGTTATTGGGTATTTTTGACGGAGTCGAGGATGATACATTTGACGTCGTTGTTGGTAATCCACCCTTTGGAAGAATATCGAAATTCTGTGCGGCTATGGGCGATCCGGATTCGTGTGCGTTAGCCGATCGCTTCCCACTATGGCAAGGGCTCGGTGAAAACAGGGACAGCTTCCCTATTGAGTTACTATTTGTTGAACGAGCATTGCAGGTTCTCAGGCCGGGAGGGTGGGGAGTGCTCGTTTTGCCGGAAGGCATCTTAGCAAACGCAAGACTACAGTCAGCGCGGGAGCAACTGCTAAGCAATTTAACCCTTAAAGAAATTATTGAATTGCCCCTTTCTGTTTTTAGGGGTAAGGGTCTCAATGCAAAAACTGTTGCAGTTATTTTTAAAAAAGGACGCGAGGGTAAAAAGAATTTTGTCTGCTTATACAAACCCAGAGTCGAAGTGAAACAGCCAACAGTTTCCGCTTTTTTGGCGCAGGTCGAACGGAGGAAAGGAAATCTGCTAACGGTGTGTCGAGTGAGCCAAAGTTCGCTTTCTAGCAAGCGATGGGATATAGGATACTGGCGGGGGATATCGCTGGTGCGCCAACTTAATAGGAATTTTCCCACTCAGTCGCTAGGATCTTTCATAGAACATCTCACCTATGGTCCAATTGTGACGGGTAAGAGGCCCAACCTCGTTGAGGAAGGCACGCCGATAATTCGTCAGGGAGATATCGTTGAGACCGGGCTCGACGAAACCGGATTGATGCGAGTTAAGTCCTGCGGTGAATTTGACCCAGAGAGAAGCAGAGTGCAGGCAGGGGACCTACTTTTTCCGCGATCGGGTGCGGGCTCTTTGGGTCGCAATAGGATGGCTGTATACGCGGGATCAGGAAAGGCAAACGTCGGCTGTTTTGTCGACTTAGTGCGGCTCAGTGGAATCAATCCTTATTATACATGGCTGTTTTTCAAGACGTCCTTCGGATGGGGGCAGATATCAGCGCTTATAAACGGCGTTGGAACGCCCAACATTAACTTTGGCGAGATTCGCTCACTAAGGATTGTCCAAGCTGATCGCGCGGCACAGAGCGCTATTGAGGCGCGCTACCTTAGGGAAGTTTTGCCCTGGCATCGTTTGCGGGATAGATCTCCTCAGGCGCGTACGCGCGGAGAAAGTGCATTCCGCGTAATCGTAAATGATCTTCAGCGATATGTGAGTGGAGAGCTTTCTGAGCGTGCTCTTGTCGAGATGGTAGGTGCGGATTAAGTTCGTACTATGGATAATAAAGAAGGCAGTGTATAATGGAAGCAGAGCCTCTGAAAACGGCGGATAACATACTCGATACCGTCGGAAATACGCCGCTGATCAAACTACAGCGAGTGGGACTAGCTGATGGAGCTACTATATACGGGAAATTAGAATCGCGGAACCCGGCCGGTAGTGTAAAGGATCGGATCGGTATAAGCATGATTCGGGCTGCTGAAGCGGAGGGTTTGCTGCGTTTTGGAATGACTATTGTTGAACCTACAAGTGGGAATACGGGTATTGCCTTATCTATGGCGGCTGCGGCTATGGGATACCGCCTCGTGCTCACTATGCCGGAGAATATGAGCGTCGAGCGTCGTCTCGTTATGGCCAGTTATGGAGCCGAGTTAGAGTTGACGTCTTCCCTTGACGATATGGCAGGAGCGATTGCTCGGGCCGAAGAGATCGTCGCAGCTGATCCATCTCATTATTTTATGCCGCAGCAGTTTCATAATCAGGCCAATCCTGAAGCACATCGGCAGACGACGGCACGTGAGATTTTAGAAGCTACAGAAGGTAAATTAGATGCCTTTGTCGCAGGCGTTGGCACCGGTGGTACAATTACGGGAGTGGGTTCGGTCTTAAAAGAGGCAATCCCCGGTTTACAAATTGTTGCCGTCGAACCGGCTGATTCCTCTGTTTTGAGCGGCGGGCAGCCCGGTCTTCACGGGATCCAAGGGATTGGGGCCGGTTTTGTCCCGGAAGTCCTCGAGCAGCGTTTGATCGATCAAGTCATTCCTGTCGAAGATGACGAAGCCTTTTACTACGCGCGTCGCCTCGCTCGAGAAGAGGGTCTACTGTTGGGGCCTTCCTCGGGAGCAAATGTTGCGGCCAGTCGCCAAATTGCAAAGAAAATGAAGGGAGATCAGCGTGTGGTTACCCTATTTTGCGATACTGGTTTTCGCTACTTCAGCGTAGAGGGTTTCATTCAAGAGTCAGCGAAGAAGGAGTAGTTTGCGCGTCTGTCGGTAGGGGCCGGCCTGCAGTGAGAGAATATAGACCCCCGTTGATAGTACTTGCCCATCCTCGTCGAGCCCATCCCATTGAGCCTGATATACACCGTGTTCATGCACCGCATCTACTAACAGACGTACGCGTTGTCCCAACCCGTTATGGATAGTGAGTCGGACTGGCTCCAAATTCTGGCCGTCTGCCGGGATTCTGTAGGTGATCCGCGTTTCCGCATTAAATGGGTTGGGATAGGGAGGATCTAAGCTGTAGCGCGAGGGCGTGGCACTCATTTCGGAAACGGAGGTGTCCTGAGTGAGCTGCACGGGATAGCTCACCACGATACCGCGGGGTTCGTCGCCCGAGCGATATCGTCCTGTTACCTGGTTCGTAGCAGCGTCAATTAAGACGGTTTCATCGGAAAAGGCATTTGTGACGAACGCCGTTTGTCCATCTGGTGTGAAGGCTATGCCGCGCGGGTTTTCACCAGTGAATATCTGTGCTAGTACGCTCAGATCATCTGCATTTAGTACGAGAACGCTTCCTTCATTGTGAGCCGTTAGGTAGACCTGTTCGTTAGTAGGATGCACAGCAACGGCAAAGGTGCCGCTAACAGGAAGGCTCGCGCGAACGCTAATTTTGTCCGTTTCGGCATCGACAACAGTTAACACATTTTCTCTCATACTCGTTACGTAGAGCCGCTTCCCATCTGGGCTAAGTGCCAGGGAGCGTGGTTGAAGAGCAACATCTACTCTCGATCGAATTATACCTTCGGGGTCCATTATGAGGAGTTGGTTATTAGTTAAATCTGTGGCGTATACTTTGTCATCACGTACAGCGATGCCGTATGGCCCCGTGGTCAGGCCTGCAAGCCACGCAGTGCGGGCCGAACGCGTTTCTAAATCGACGATCGTCAGGGTGCCGGATCCAGAGTTAGTAGCATATAACGTGCTGCCGTTGGGACTGATAGCCATATCCAGGGGCTGAATGGAAGTTCCTATGCGGTCGACTTCTTGAAAAGTTGCCGCGGAAATAACGCTTATCTCATTGGAAGAGAGATTGGAAACGTAGAGAAAATACCCTGCGGGACCCACGATGATTTGGATGGGCTCGTCGCCCACGGCAACGCGCGCCTGTTCGGTCCGAGTCTCGGTGTCAACGACGCTGATGAAGTCCGATCCGCGTAGTGCTGTAAAAACCAAGGGTGCTCCGCTTAGTTCGAGGACGTCAAAGCGAAACCATCGATCGTTATCTGGAAAAAAAATCTGGTCTACGGAGTCATTGCGTGCCTCAACACGATACTCGACTTGAGCATAGACTGGTTGGCCGGGTATGCTAGCAGCAAACAGGTTGTTACCCGTTGCCTCCATAGGGAGACGATCCGAGATGGTAAGATTGCTTCGGTAGTGCAGCCAAAGTTGGTCCGTATTCAGCGCTTTCACGCGCACGGTGTATGGGCCCGTGGTGTCAGGCGTGTTTGCTGTTAGTCCAGACAGCTCTATGCTGGGGAACCCTGGACGTATGAAACCGGTTGTGAAATCGATTGTTCTAATTGTCCGACCCGGACGCAGTTGGATTATTTGCGCCGTGTTTTCTACCCTGCTATTGTCGTAGTATTCTGGGGTAAAGCCCGTTGCGAACCGGCTAAATATACCGCCAAAATTATCCGCATCAATGGTCCCTTCTATGGGTGCCATGTGGACGCGGTAGGGACCCGGAGGCAGTCCTTCGATTCGGTATCGCCCTCCCTGCCCTTCGTAGGCGCCCGACACGGTGCTGATTTGCGTCTTCGTCTCTGTATTTTGGGCTATAACGTGGACGCCAAAGAGCCCCTTTCCCTCTATATCACTCACGGTGCCGCTGATGCTGCCGACGCTCGGTTTATACTCTGGCGTCGGATAGAGAAAACACACGCCTGCGATATCATCGGCTTCCAAGGTTTGTCCGAGTCCCGGTCCGTCGCCGCGGTTAAACGGGTTCATCGTGGGGCGCGAACGGGCCGGACCATCCAAAGGAGTGTGTTCCAGCCCGAGTAAATGCCCTACTTCGTGAACGGTAACATCTTTGAGGTTGACGGCGCCTGCGACGGGCTGTTCATCGCTGGAAAATCGGAATTCAAGCCCGTTAAAGATTATGTCTGCGTCAATTATGTTGCCATTGAGCGCGTTGGAATTGATGCGGGTGACGGCTATGATACCCGATCCGCGGGGAGCCTGTAAAAAAGCGTTGGTTTCGTCAAAAAAAATGAGGTTGTGCTGATCTCTGCGCGAGGGGGTTCTCGTCGTAGTAACGCCTAGGTCTGAGAACGCAACCCGCGCGCCGGGGACGTCTTCCCAGATCTGAAAGCTTTCCCGAATGATCCGATGGCTCTCTGCGTTCGTTAGGTCATCGGACCCAGTGTGATACAAGACGTAGGGGATTCGTTCTGGATTGGCCCAAGTCTGCTGTATGGGGGTATCTTCTCCGCTGAACGTTTGTATGAGGAAGGCGTGTGCCGAACTGCAGATAAGGCAGCAAAATAGCAGGGCAAAAAGCTTACTGTACGCTGTCATCGGACTTGCTTAGCGATCGCACGCGTTGGAGAAATGATGCCAGCGCGCTGCCCTGAACGGGTTCAATATCGTGCGTAGGCTTGAGAGCTCTATTGTGTAAGGTGAGCCCGTCGAGGCGTTGGTACACCCGGGGCACGTCATCTTTACCCGATTGTATTTGGAATGCACCCTGTCCCAGTCCTATGGGCCAAGCAGTTCCAGCGAAGTTGGGCGCCGTCAAGAACAGAATATCTTTTGAACCCACAGAGAATGTCGGCATACCCGCGATACGCGATTCGAATGCGCCGATGATCCCACCGGGTAAATAGATTGTTATATGCGAATCGGCAGGGCCTTTTATGATTTCGTTAACTGCGAACTCGTAACGAGTAGTGGGTCCACCATCTGTGTATTCGTAGTTTCGTTCCAGGCAGGTGACAACGAGAATCCGCTCGGATTGCGTAGCCAACTGACGCAGTGAGAACCGCTCGACAGTTGTCGCTTCGGAGTGCCACGCAAACGCGCACAAAATAATTGCTGAAATATAGACCATGATTTGTCAACCACTTGATTCATTTGTGTGTCAGCTGAATATAATCCTTGATGCCGCCTCTGCAGAAAAAATGAGTGATCTGCTTAGGCCTGCCCTGAAGGCGCGCTTAAGCGAGATTGGTTTCATCTTAACTGTGTGGCTGGGTAATCGGTTATGCATCTAACTCAATGAAATTGAAAAGAAGAAATTTACAAGTGATGTAAGTGCACAGTTTAATATCACTTCAGCAGATAAACCGCTCGTTGAAAGTGCACTCATGAGAAGGTGGTTGACTGCTGTTGGGCTTTCCTTTAAAATAAATGATGTGTACTAAAAGTATGAATTACATTTCTGACAAAATATGACTCCGTTACGCCGATCGGCGATTTAGCAATCCGATCAGGGGTGACACTCTGACTTTTCGTTATTGTGCATAGCGGATAATTCCTGACTCGAATAGCTTTCAGAAATGGCATTCCGTCTCTATTGACAGCCTCAGCTGCGACGCCTTTTGGCCGTACAGAGCTTGAAGGTGTTGAGGTGTGATCTGGATCGTATTTGTGATCTCTTCCCCCTCAAAACGCGAAGTGCTACAGGAGGATAGCTTGTCACTCCTCTAACAAGAACATCAAGTAGGAGCAGCACAAGATTAGTGTGCAAATTGACCGGTGTCAGGATTTGAAGGAAAGAAACGATAAGGTCGTTAATATTCTCATTGGGTGCCATTAATATAGCAAGGAAACATCTGAGCGGGACTGTCATCACTGTGGCGTTTATCGTCAACATGATGATGTTTCCGACGTTATGAAGTCTTCGATTTTCTAATCGTCTTATTGTTGGAATAGTTTCGATGGGAAGGAATACACTATGGTCGTTGTAACAGATGCTGCCGCAGAGAAGATTAAGTCCCTGATCGACAAAGATGGTCACGTTCAAGGTGGGTTACGCATGGGGGTGATGGGTGGCGGGTGCTCTGGTTTTCAATACAAGCTAGAGTTCGCTGAAGGTAGTGGTGAAATGGACCACGTTTTTGAAACCAAGGGTGTCAAAATATTTATCGATATGAAAAGCGGTCTCTATCTGAACGGGGTTACGCTAGACTACCACGACGGGTTGATGGGAGCAGGATTTAAAATCGAAAACCCCAACGCGCGCACCACCTGCGGATGCGGAGAGTCCTTCAGCGCTTAGTCCATGTCTGACCCGATTTTACATATCTATTTACATGGGTTACTTGGTTATCACCCCCGTAGGTTGTCGTCTGCTTGAGGCTATTTTGCTCTACTTCTGTGAATGATTTGGGAATGCTTCCAGTGCGACGCATAGCTTCGGTCAAAAAGCGGCTATGGCCGTTGGTCAGGCACGTCGAAAAGTTGCCACTCTGCTCAATGCGCGCTAGCGCGAGGTGCTTTCCACATCGGGAGCTAAGGAGGCAAACAAATCAGCCCTGAAAGACGTCGCCGATTGGGTGAAAACAGAGCATATCATTACGGCTGGGACTAGGCATAAAGACGTGTTGGACGTTTGTAGACCGCCAGCGAATAAGAGATTTTGCATCGCTTATTTAGAAGTCGGTCGGTCGGGTCAGATTGATCCCAATGCGCAGGATCAGGCCATAACGGGCGATTAATAACGAAGTTAGAACGCTGAACCGCTCTTCGCGCGTTCGTATCAAGGATACAAATCGTAGGTAGAGGACAAGAGCAGGTTCTGCGCGCAGGAACGCTCAATGTGTCAGGTATCGTTGGTCTGGGCAGAGCCTGTGAAATTGCTCTAACCTCGCTTATAGAAGAGGGCGATCTCTCTTCCGTGGCTGCCTGCTCATCGGATAAGCCTGTTCCATCGTATATACTGTCGGCTATGAGACGGAGTGATGCCGAAACGCAATCAACCCTACGTTTCGGTCTGGGACGCTTCTCTTCACGATCTGAATTTGATTACGTAACTGATGGAGTAATACGCTTATTTGAGCCTCTGCGAGTCGACGGAAGGAATTAAGAAGCAAATGAATACACAGAAAAAACAGTGGCAATTTAAGGATGGACGGAGGGATATATGAACGTGACCTCAAGCCAGCTTCTGAATAGAGTGAAGCAGGACATAGCAGAAGTTACGGCCGATGAAGTGCAAAAACAGCTTGAAGCTGGAGATAAAATCTACATCGTCGACGTGCGCGAGCGCGATGAAGTTATGGATGGGTATATTTCCGGTGCCGCTCTCATACCGCGCGGATTCCTCGAGCTAAACGTCGAAGAAGACGTCACGATGGACCGGTCTGCAGAAATTGTGCTCTACTGTGCTGGAGGGAATCGGTCCGCACTCGCTGCTCGAGATTTGGCTTTCATGGGCTATGCCAACGTAAAGTCCATGATCGGTGGATTTAAAGGGTGGAAAGATGCGGGATATCAATTTGAGCAGGGCGGATTGCTGTCAGAAGACGATATGCAGCGCTACGCCCGTCACATCATACTACCAGAAGTCGGCGAGCAAGGCCAGCAGAAACTACTCAAAGGACGCGTTCTGCTAGTCGGAGCAGGTGGCTTAGGGTGTCCTACGGCGCTCTATTTGGCTGCGGCAGGTATAGGACAAATAGGTTTGGTAGATGCCGATGTAGTTGATAAGAGTAACCTACAGCGCCAGGTGCTATTTGGCGAGTCAGACGTTGGACGACCCAAGGTCGAAGCGGCGCGTGATCGTCTGCTCGATTTGAATCCGGGCATTGAAGTGCGGACCCATTACGAACTATTAACTTCGCACAATGTTAATGAAGTAATGGCAGAGTACGACATTATTGTCAACGGCTGTGACAATTTTCCCACGCGTTATTTGGTGAATGATGCGGCCGTGTTGACGGGAAAGCCGGTAGTAGATGGTAGCATTTTCCGCTTCGAGGGACAGGCCACGGTGTACGTGCCTGGTGAGGGTCCCTGTTACCGCTGTCTCTATCCTGAGCCTCCTCCTCCGGGAGAGGTACCTAGCTGTGCCGAAGGAGGCGTCTTGGGCGTGCTGCCGGGGACTGTCGGACTAATGCAAGCCACCGAAGTGGTCAAGCTAGTACTTGGGGAAGGAAAAACCCTGACTGGGCGCGTCCTTCTCTACGACGCGATGGATATGAAGTTTCGCGAATTAAAGCTGCGTCGCGATAGCGAATGTCCCGTTTGCGGAGATCATCCCACGGTGACTGAGCTCATCGATTATCAGCAATTTTGTGGATTGCCGTCTCAAAGCGAAGCGGCGGGTTGATTTAAATCGACTCCAATCCGATATTCTTGCGGACGCCGATCTTCTAAGATCGGCGTCCGCTTTTTATACCCTATTTGTAACGTATGTTTTAGTGGAGGGATGTTATGCCGACCGGGGCTGACCTCGAGTTACTGTTAGAGTTGGCTGATATAGGGGATGCAGATCCCATGTTGAGATGGACAGAAGTATTTGGTTGCGATAAGCCTGTTGAGATTGAAATTGGGGTTGGTAAAGGGCGGTTTTTAATTGATACGGCCATGCGCCGAGAAGACATTAATTATGTTGGTGTTGAATGGGCCATGAAATATGTTCGCATGGCCCATGCTCGGTGCGTGCGTAGGAGGCTTTCCAACGTTCGGTTTGTTCGTGCTGATGCGCGCGAATTTGTCGAGTTTTTTGTGCCTGCAAAATCCGTCAGTGCGTATCACATTTACTTTCCCGATCCCTGGCCTAAAAAACGCCACCACAAACGGCGGCTTTTCGATGTGGCGTTTTTTAGCGAGGTTGAGCGCACCTTGGTTCAGGGAGGACGCCTTTGGTTAGCCACTGACTTTGGCGAATACTTTGACGTGATGGTTGAGGTATTATCCCAAAGCCATCTTATGCGAGAAGTTGAAGCGGAGTGGGAAGGAGCTAAAACTAATTATGAAGAGAAATACCTTGCAGAGGGCAAGCCGATCTACCGACGCGTATTAGAGTTTACTCCCGTGGAATAAAGAATGAGAATCGCCTATCGTATGAGAAGGTGAAGAAAAAGTGGGAAGGGCTCTTTGCTGAGACCAGTTCCCACTTTTTTTATGGC
>CAXGPR010000098.1:0-11845 GCA_964011675.1 uncultured bacterium | reverse complement strand
GTCTGCTCAACACCAACTGGTATATCAAGCAACTGCGCGACCGCGAGCCCAAACTTGATATACGCTACGACGATAAATTTGTCGATTCCGTGCTAACCGACACCCAGGAAGTAGACATTTACCGCCGTTACTGGCCCGAGCCTCAGAGCCTGTCCGTCAACGGCCTTGAATGGGAAATGCCCGATTACTCCGGCTACAGCGTCCTGCGCATCCAAGACGTTATGGTACTCAAACTCTTTGAGTGGAACCAATGGACGCGCCCCATGCACTTTGCGTTGACCGTGCCCAGCAGTAACCGCATTGGCATAGACGCCTACTTAACCGTCACGGGCATGACCTTAACGCTCGGTAAAGAGCGCAATATAACGATCAATGCACCCCGCACAGAGCATCTAGTGTACAACGTATTTAAAACGCGCGGCATACTCGATCCGCACGTATACAAAGACGAAAACAGCATGCGCCTGCTGGGCAACTATCGCGCCATTTTCTCTTACCTTTCAGAGCACTACGAATCTGTCAGTCAAGTCGAACCGCTGCTCCGCCTCCTCGCATGGGCCGAAGGACATATCGAGCTAAACTGGCACACCCTCTACGTCAACGCACAACGCCTGTTCGATATGGGACGCGCAGACCGGGCTGGCTCGTTCATGGAAAAAGCCGTGAGCACCATGATCTCCGTCTATACAGAGGATCCCAATGCCAGCTATGAGAACTTAGTCACCATGGGCGATATCGTACACGACCGATATAACGATTCTAAGGTAGCAGAGCGCATATACAGACTGGGCATTTCTCTTGAACCCCAAAAACCGGGAGCCTACTATGGGCTAGCTGCTTCGCTACAGGCTCAGGGAGATGAGCAGAGCGCACTGCAGCTAGTCGAGGACTATATCGAACACTACGGGCCGGCTGAAGAAATAGTTGAAGCTCAGCAGATTCTGCAAAACGCCCTGGCGGAACAAGAATGAGTATGGACCTAGTCCTACTTAGGAAACGCATGCACGCCCGCTCCCCGCGTATCCTATCAACGCCCCACGACGCAGCCGTGGCGGCTATCCTTCGTCCACTCGATAGAGGACTGGCATTACTCTATATAGAGCGCCGGCGAATGCCAAACGATCCGTGGTCTGGTCATATAGCTTTTCCCGGAGGCCGCGTGAAACCGTCAGATACCTCTCTGCGAGCAACAGCCGAACGCGAGACACTTGAAGAAATTGACCTCCATCTGAACAAAGAGCACTATATAGGCAGGCTCGACGATCTGCAGGGCACGTCCCTGCCCGTGCAGGTAGCGGCTTTTGTATACGCCCTAGACGAATCACAGGTCGCGCTATCACCTAACGACGAGGTGCACCGCACGTTCTGGCGCTCTTTCGACGCCCTGTGCGAACCCGGTCGGCAGTGCCAACATCTGCTATCCGAGGACGGAGAATACCGCGCCATGCCAGCGATTGACGTTTTGGGCGCAAAGAATCCCCTACTGTGGGGTATCACATACCGCTTTACGGCTCAGCTTGTTCAACTGCTCGGGCACCTGCTTCCCGTCCACTCATCTGCGGAGGAAGACACCCCTTGAACCCCGCATCTGAAAAACGACTACTCTTTGCCCTTTTCCTACTGGCTATGATCATGGGTTCAGGCCCCGGTCTATACCTAGTAAACCCAGACATTAGCGCTCCCAATCCCTCGTTCACGACATTTGGCTTACCGACCATATACGTTTGGGGGCTTTTTTGGTATGCCGTTCAGCTAGGCATTATTCTACGCGCTTATTTTTACCACTGGAAGGAGGAGGACGATGACTGAACACAGCCTCGGTTCCATTCCACAAGTCGTCCTCGGATTGTACTTGCTGCTCTTGCTCACTTTTGGCCTACAAGGCTACCGCCGTCGCAAGAACGAACATCAAGACGACTACTATTTAGCCGGACGCTCACAGGGCTGGTTGGTCACCTCGTTAACGATTATGGCCACTTTCTTTAGCTCTTTTGCGCTGCTTGGTGCTCCAGGAATGGTCTACAGAGACGGTGTCGTCTTTGCGCTGTTTAGCCTCAACGTGCCTGTGGCAGGCGTCGCCATTTACATCCTCGGCACGCGTATCCGCCGCATCGGAAGAGAAAACGGCTATCTGACACCCGCTGATATGATTTCTGCCCACTACAAAAGCCCTGTGGCCCTACGCCTGCTCGTGGCCCTGATCGGCATACTGTATACCGTGCCCTATGTAGTCATTCAGATACAAGCTGGCGGCATCCTCTCAGAACAGCTCTTTCCGGGCCAAGACACTTTTGAAATCGGCGCTTCGCTACTGGCCCTCATTACCATGATTTACATAATGATCGGGGGAATGCGCTCAGTGGCTTGGACAGACGTCGTGCAGGGGAGCCTACTCGTCGGCGGCATGCTACTAGCCGGCACCTGTGTAGTGACTGTCCTCGGTGGATTGGGCCCGTTTTTTAAGGCCGTCGCCTCTCTGCCACCCAAGTCGCTCAGCGTTCCCGGAACAACCGATTACTGGGTGCCAGGCATACTATTTACCGCCTCGGCTTTCGCATCTCTGGGCTCGATTATACAGCCCGCGCAGTGGATGCGCTTTTACGCGGCACGCTCAAACGGCGTACTCAAACGTAGCGCACTCGTCTTTGCTCTCGTGCTCACGCTGTGCTTTTTTTTCGGAGTCATGTTAGTCGGCCTCGGCGGCCAAGTGCTTTATCCCTTAGTCGACGTGAACGGCCTGTATCATATGAACGACATGGGCAAACTAATACCCAATCCAGCCGTCGGTCTGACGCCGGCCTCCTTTGACCAAATTCTCGTAGTCGTATTAAAAAACCACTTGCCGGAGCTGCTCGGATCGTTGGGGGCCGTATTGGCCGTACTCATACTCGTAGCGATTATGGCAGCGGCAATGAGCACAGCCGACTCCAACCTGCACGCTCTATCAGCCCTTTTAACCCACGACGTATACGATCAATTCCTCCGACCACAGGCCAGCCAGCGCGAACGCAAATGGGTGGGAAGTTCCATTATCGCCCTGACTACGCTCCTTGCGCTCGGCCTTGTTATCTTCAGCCGCTACAGTGAGAATAATCCACTCAGTATGATTGTCGTTTTAGGACTGCTGGCTATCGCCTTTTCCACCCAGCTGCTGCCCACAACAATCGACATGCTCTATTTAAAATGGGGTACGCGCCAGGGGGCCATAGCCGGCGTAATAGTTGGTCTCTTTGTCATTTTTGTACTTAGCCCCTTCTTCCCAATGATTTTTGGCCAGAGCGGTCAAGGGCTTATCGCACTCATGAAGCGCAGCATCGACATAGGAGCATGGGCTCTGTTCTTCAACGTAATGACGTTTGTGGTCGTGTCATTATTAGCGCGCAGTGCCGAAGCCTATCAAAACCAATGACGGCACCAAAGCATATCGACAGATTTTGTCGTGGCCGCTACGCATCGTCAGCGCATTTTTGTATTGCGCGCGCTATGCGATGTAACATACCCCTAAAAATTACCACGTGTATTGGGTAAATTCCGTACCAGTATAGTAACCCAGACAGACCGAGAGGATCAAATATGGCCGTCTGGTGGACAACGCACTCTCCTGCTTTTTCTCTAATTTCAAATTGTAGCCACGCGCGACCAGGAACTTTCATCTCCGCACGCAGGCGCAATAACCGTCCAGCCTGCACCTCCTCGACGCGCCAGAAGTCCAGTGCATCTCCCATACGTACGTGTTCTGGATCGCGGCGACCGCGCCGCATACCAGGCCCACCAAGTAACAAATCTATGAACCCGCGTATTCTCCATAGCACATCACCATAATACCATCCGACCTGACCGCCGATGCGTCGAATAGGCGTAAACGCTATGTCTGGCGAGGTAACCACGCGCACAGAGCGTGAATCTACTAGGCGCGAGCCAAATTGTATACCTCCCCAGTTTTTTTCCTCGACGGCCGAGGAAAGCGCATCAGACCAACGTGTTTGAGCAAAATCACGTTCTTCGTTTACTAGTGCCCGTTCAATAGACTGGCGCATGCCCATCGGACGAATGGAAAATAATGTTTTAGCGCGAGAGGAACGCACAATCGTATCGTGACGTACACTATCGATGAGTTTCCGCCCCACACGTGCATAAAGAGGCGTCACCAATCCCAGCCAAAGGCTTGACAGTTTGGGCGACAGAACAGGCATAGGAACAATCAATCGCCGCATGCCTCGCTGATACGCGAATTCTTTCATTATGTCCACGTAAGCAACTTGGTCACTACCACCAATTTCTACTACTTCGCTTCCAGAAAGCGGCACATCAATCGACTCAATCAGATACTGCAACACATCTTCAATAGCAATTGGTTGCGCCAACGAGTACACCCAACGAGGAGTCACCATTACCGGCAAACGATTTACCAAGTTTCGTATCATTTCAAAAGAGAGCGATCCTGAGCCTATTATGATTGATGCACGTAGCTCAAGCGTTTCCACACGCGAGCTGCGAAGAATACGCCCGACTTCGTGACGAGAACGCAAGTGTGCTGAATCCACGTCTCCTTCGTCACCCAGCCCGCCCAAGTATATGATGCGGCTTACCCCTGCTTCTTCAGCTGCTAAAGCAAAGTTTTGCGCAGCTGTGCGATCCTCCGTCGAAAAATCGCTCTGCGCTCCCATCGAATGCACCATGTAGAATGCCACATCAATGTCACGGAGAGATTCTGACAAGGTATCTTTTTGCAGAACGTCACCATGAAAAACTTCTGTAGTTAGAGCGGTACGTTGCCGCAGTTCTGCCGGGCGACGCGTCATACAGCGCAGTCCATAGCCTGCCTTCTCTAGAGCCGAAAGTAAACGCCCGCCAACATATCCACTTGCTCCAGTCAGCAAAACCTTGCTTTGACCTTTATTTTTCATAAAATAGAAATAATACTATTCAAGAGATTAAACAACTTCTTACAAAAAGAGAGCTATGAATTCATCATCGCATCCCAACCTTTCAAAACTGCGCAGTCTTCTACGCTGGTTTGATTCTGAAGCGACATATCGCGAAGAGTTGCTTTCCCAGCAGCACATCGAATGGCTTCGCGTCATTCCCTTCGGTTTAGTTCATCTGGCTTGTATAGCAGTTTTCTGGGTCGGTTGGAGCCCCATAGCCGTAGGGGCGGCTCTCGCCGCTTATTCCGTGCGTATGTTCGCTATCACAGGATTTTATCACCGCTATTTCTCCCATCGCACTTTTTCTACTTCGCGAGTTGCTCAATTCGTATTCGCCCTAATCGGTAACAGTGCACTCCAGCGCGGTCCCTTGTGGTGGGCTGCTCATCACCGCCATCACCACCGCTACTCCGATCAACCCGGTGATCCTCACTCTCCTCACCAACACGGTTTTATTTGGAGCCACATACTATGGATCACCTCGCGAGAAAACTTTCCTACCGATCTAAAAGTCGTGCGCGACTTAGCTCGTTTTCCTGAACTACGCTTTCTCAATCGCTTTGATTTCTTGGTCCCCATCGTCTTAGCTTTTTTTATGTATTTTCTGGGCGAAAAATTGTCCGTCTATGGAACGAGCGGATGGCAAATGGTCATATGGGGATTCTTCATCTCGACCATTGCGCTTTTTCACGCAACCTGCACGATCAATTCACTTGCGCATCAATTTGGTTCGCGTCGATTCAACACCAATGAAGGCAGCCGGAATAACTTCTGGCTAGCTCTGATCACCTTCGGAGAGGGCTGGCATAATAATCACCATTACTACCCCGGCGCCAGCCGACAAGGATTTTACTGGTGGGAGATCGACCTAACTTATTGGGGTCTCAAGGTGCTTTCCTGGCTCGGAATCATATGGAATCTTCGCCCTGTGCCAGATCGAGTTTATGACCAAGCTAATAAGCAGCACACGTGAAACATTCCGAAATATCAAATAATCGCAAACGCATCGCCGTAGTCGGGAGCGGTATATCTGGGCTTGTCGCAGCCTATCGCCTCCAAAACATATGTGATGTGAGTGTGTACGAGGCAGGGGATTACATCGGAGGACACACTAATACCATTGACGTAGAGCAGGCAGGTCAGCTGTATTCTGTCGATACGGGATTCATCGTCTATAACGAAAAGAACTACCCGCAGTTCACCCAGTTGTTAGACCAACTAAGCGTCCAAACGCAAAGCACAGAAATGAGCTTCAGCGTTCAGTGCCAACGCAGTGGGCTCGAGTACAACGGCACGTCCATTAATAAGATATTTGCCCAACGCTCCAACTTACTGAGTCCATCTTTTCACCGTATGTTACGAGATATTATCCGTTTCTATCGCCAGGCGCCCGAACTGCTGGAGGGCCATGACACGAGCACGACACTAGGCGAATATCTTGAGCAAGGACGCTTTGAAAAAGCATTTATCGAACAGCATATAATTCCTATGGGAGCGGCTATTTGGTCCTCTTCTCCAGACGGCATGTTTGATTTTCCCGCTCGCTCTTTCGCACAATTCTTCCACAACCATGGGTTCCTGCAGTGGAAGGGACGCCCTCAATGGCGCGTTGTGCAAGGTGGATCAAAACAGTACGTAATGGCTCTTATAGCCTCTTTTTCGGGATCCATACACACTAACTCACCCGTCAAGTCCATTCGCCGTAACCCAAACTGTGTCACCCTTGAATTTGCAAATCAACAACCACAAGATTTTGACGAGGTTATAATAGCTACACACAGCGATCAAGCACTGCGTTTGCTGATCGACCCGACCGATCAAGAACGCCAAATACTAGGGGCCATTCGCTACCAAGAGAATCAAACCGTCCTGCATACAGACATTTCCTTGCTACCCAAACAGAGACGGGCATGGGCCAGCTGGAACTACTATTTGCCTTCCGCGCAGGCCAGCGCACCCACCGTGACATACAACATGAATATTTTACAGGGACTCACCAGCCAGCATGCTTTTTGTGTGAGTCTCAATCGCCAAGATGAAATTGATGAGCAACACATCGTACAAAGAATGACCTATCACCACCCTATATACGACCTAAGCGCGCTCGGCGCACAACAGCGTCGCGACGAAATCAGCGGAGTATATAACACACACTACTGCGGTGCCTACTGGGGATACGGCTTCCACGAAGACGGTGCACGTTCTGGTATCGAGGTAGCTGATAAGATCGAAAAAAAAGTGGCCACCATTGTATAGCTGCATCTACGAAGGTCGCGTGCGCCACCGCCGCTTCATACCCGTAAAACACGCATTTAATTATCGCTTATTCATGATGTACCTTGACTTAGACGAGCTAAACCACTTATTCGACCCGCACTGGTTATGGTCTCCTGATCACTTAAATATAGCTCAGTTTCGCCGTAGCGATCACATTGGAAAACCGCAACAAGACCTAAAAGAAAGTGTGTATGACTTGGTAGAAGCTCATAGTGGTCGTCGACCTAGTGGTCCCGTGCGTTTACTTACCCACCTCCGCTATTTCGGCTACCGCTTTAATCCGGTCAGTTTCTACTACTGCTACAACGCCGACGAAAAGTTAGAGGCCATTATCGCGGAGATAAATAACACGCCCTGGGGCGAACAACACGCCTACGTCCTTGATGAAAATTACAATGAGGGACACGAAACTAAAAAGTGTTACAAACTAGACAAAGCATTTCATATTTCGCCCTTCATGGGTATGAAACAGCATTACACCTGGCACTTTACGGCACCAACAGAGCATCTAAGCGTGCATATGCAGAGTTATGAACAAAGCACTGCACTTTTTGATGCGACGATGAACCTACAGCGCACGAAAATCAGTAGCCTAGCGCTGGCGCGTGTCCTAACAAAATATCCTTTCATAACAGCCCGTGTGACTGGTGCCATTTACTGGCAGGCACTGCGCCTATGGATTAAACGCGTTCCATTTCATCCCCATCCTTCGCCAACCAAGCAAAGGTAGCCAATGAGTCAGACGACCTCCCCCGTCCAACATTCCACCATAAAGTCAAAGTCTTCCTTACTGACAAACTCATTGGCTCGACGCATGGTATTGGCAAAAATGGCCCGTTTCACAGAGGGATTCCTCACGATTAAAGACGGCGAACAAGTATTCGAATTTGGGCGGGAAGACGATCCACTTTGCGCACATGTTAAGGTACTAGACCAGAAATTTTATCGCTATATGGCGCTCGGAGGAAGTTTAGGCGCAGCCGAAGCATATATTGATGGATTGTGGGAAACAAATAATCTGACTGCATTATGTCGCATTGTCGTCCAGAACGGCGAGGCCCGCGACAAAATGGAACGCGGCTGGGGTTGGCTCGCTAAACCGACGCACCATCTCTTCCATATTCTACACCGCAATACGACAAAGAACAGCCGGCGCAACATTGCAGCCCACTATGATTTGGGAAACAATTTCTTTCGCCTTTTTCTCGACGAAAACCTGATGTATTCATCAGCCATCTTTCCCCAGCCAGAAAGCACCTTAGAAGACGCGTCAAAGCATAAAATAGAGCGCATCTGCCACATGCTAGAGTTGGGTCCAAATGATCATCTACTCGAGATAGGAACCGGCTGGGGAGGTTTTGCTCTGCATGCAGCTCAAAATTACGGATGCCGCATAACTACTACGACTATTTCACAGCAACAGTATAATTTAACTACCCAACGCATAGCTGAGGCCGGTCTATCCGAACGAATCGAGGTTTTGTTGGAAGATTATCGCGACCTCAAAGGTCAGTACGATAAAATTGTTTCCATAGAAATGATTGAAGCCGTAGGCCACCATTATTACGATGCCTATTTTGGCCAGTGCAGTCGTCTACTTAAGCCCGACGGGCTAATGCTGTTGCAGGCCATCACCATTGGTGATTGGTTTTTTGATGCCCATACTCACACCGTCGACTTCATAAAACGCTATATATTTCCAGGTTCTTGTATTCCATCCGTAACAGCCATAGCCCAGTCGCTTTCCCGCAAATCTGATCTGCGCATCATCGACCTACGCGACATCGGCCCGCATTACGCGCGCACCCTCCGCATCTGGCGGGAACGATTCCTAGAACAAATAGAGACCGTGCGCGGCCAAGAATTTAACGAAGAGTTCATACGTATGTGGACATTCTATCTATGCTACTGCGAAGCGGGATTTGCAGAGCGCTACATCGGCGATGCGCAAATTCTACTAGCCAAGCCACAAAATCGCCGCCACGCCGAATATGCATAGTTTACTGCATTCATAAACTCATGGAAGGATATAACGCTCTCCTACTCGGGCATGGGCTGCTCGCTGCTGCTCTGTTCATGGTCGTGCTCTACGCTCGCCAGCGGCACACACAGGACGCAACCCCAGTTGACATAGGCTGGGCTATCGGTATTGGACTTGTCTCAGTCTATACAATTTGGAATGGCCATGGCGATCTCAACAGGCGGTTCATTGTAGGCGCGTTAGTCACTGTATGGGCGCTCCGCCTATCATGGCACCTACACTCTCGACGCGGCCCCGCAGAAGACGGTCGTTATGCCATGCTGCGCCAGCAGTGGGGGGACCGGGCACAATGCAACTTTTTCTTGCTCTACCTAGCACAGGCACTGCTCATTGCCTTCTTTTCAATACCGAGCTTGCTCGCTGCGGCCAATCCCCATCCGCTGTCGATGCTCGACGGACTGGGCGTGGCGATTTGGCTCATGGCAATTGGCGGAGAAAGCGTAGCCGATGCTCAATTACACCGCTTTCGTAGCCAGCCAGCTAACGCAGGTCGCACGTGTAGCCAAGGTTTGTGGAACTACTCGCGCCATCCAAACTACTTTTTTGAATGGCTTCATTGGTTTGCCTATGCCGCCTGGGCTCTGCCATATGGCTGGGGCTGGCTGAGTCTGATGGCCCCTGTCGTCATGCTCTACCTACTTTCTTCTGTCACGGGCATACCCTACGCTGAAAAGCGCGCTCTTCTAAGCCGGGGCGACGAATACCGAACGTATCAAAAGCGCACCCACGCCTTTTTTCCCTTTTTTCATAAGACAACCCACACCAGAGGCGCATCCACAAAAGAGGTCACGCGATGAAAAATGCACTAAGATGGGCCGAGCGCGGCCTGTTACCCGATGCCCTTATTCGCACAGGAATACGTAAACTGTTAACCCATCGACTTACCGAAATCGATCCCGGTGATTGTCAAGCACGCACCGAACAGTTACAGCAATTTATCGCCACGATGGACGATAGCCCGATTGCACTGAACACGCGCGAGGCCAACGAACAGCACTATGAACTGCCACCTGCCTTTTTCGAGAAGGTGCTCGGATCCCATTTAAAGTACAGTTCCTGTTACTATCCGACGGGCAAAGAGACGCTTGACGAAGCAGAAGTAGCCATGTTGCAACTCTACGGGAAACGGGCCGAACTCGCCGACGGTATGGATATACTAGAGCTGGGTTGTGGCTGGGGTTCGCTAACTTTGTGGATGGCTTCAACCTATCCCAACAGCCAAATCACGGCAGTATCGAACTCTGCGCTGCAACGCATATTCATCGAAGATCGGTGTGCGAAACGCGGCATTGATAACGTGCGCGTCCTTACCTGTGACATGAACGATTTTGCACCAGAAGGCACTTACAACCGCGTCGTTTCGGTCGAAATGTTTGAACATATGCGCAACTACCGTGCGATGCTTAAGCGCATTGCGAGCTGGCTCAAGGCCGATGGTAAGTTATTCCTCCACATTTTCGTCCACCGACAGAACCCTTATTTGTTTGAGGTAAAGAGCGACGGCGACTGGATGAGCAAATACTTCTTCACCGGAGGTATGATGCCCAGTGATGATCTTTTTCATTACCTCCAAGAGGACTTCCATCTGCAAAAACACTGGCGCATCAGCGGGGCGCACTACGCGCGTACGGCACGCCACTGGCTTGAAAAATTGGATATGCAGCGCGACGAAATAGATTCACTTTTTGCCGAAACATACGGGCAGGCCAACAGCACCATTTGGCGTCAGCGCTGGCGCATCTTCTTCATGTCATGTGAAGAGTTATTTGGCTACGATGAGGGGCAAGAGTGGTGGGTGTCACACTACTGTATGGCCAAAAGAAATTAGCCGTACGTCGGTAATATGTAGAGAGCCAAACCCGCGCGGACCGTCCAAAGTCCCGTTCGCAGCCAGTTGCTGCGCACCAGCCAAGCATGTCGATCCAAATCAAACCCCTTGAGCAGCGCATCGTGGCAGGGCACTTGCCACGCAAAAGTGGCGAGCCACACGAGTGCGAGCAACCCCAAACCAATCCATACAAAGATCTGTGATAAAGCGGGTGGATTGAAGAAACACAGAACGAGTGCGGCGCCCCCCTCCAACAGCATAGCCGGTCCAACAACCCACCCCGTGCGACGCACGTGCTGCTGTTGGTAAGCGACAAAGTCCCCACGCCCAACGGCCGAAAAGAGCGGATAGTGAACAAGTTGTACAAACCATATCACACCGCACATGTAACAAGTCGCGGCCGCATGCAGCAGCAAGAGCGTTTTCACGTCTTGCTCTGCTGCAACGCATCAAGCGCTCTCTGGCGCGCAAATGCGTGATCTACGATGGGTTCGGGATAGTTGAGACCAAGCGTTACACCTGCTGTGCGCAACACCTGATCAGGTGCGCGCCATGGCGCATGAATATAACGGGACGGCACTTGAGCTAATTCGGGGACCCAGCGCTTTACATAAGCCCCTTCCCGATCAAACTTTTCGCCCTGCGCTATGGGGTTGAAGATGCGAAAGAAGGGGGCGGCATCGGCCCCGCACCCAGCAACCCACTGCCAGCCCATGCTGTTGTTGGCCAAGTCGGCGTCTACCAGCGTATCCCAAAACCACTCTGCACCGC
>CAXGPR010000097.1:0-12031 GCA_964011675.1 uncultured bacterium | reverse complement strand
ACTGAAACGGTTTCCGTCAAGAACACCGAAGACAGCGTGGGCACCACAACATAAAAAAGCCCCCATACAGCGCCAATAAACGTACCGGTGCTAAATACGTGCCATCGCCAACCTTCTTTTTGCGACGACGTCTCTGCAAGCGCTGTCGCGCCCCCCGCCTGTACGTAAGCCATCGGATAGGGTAACCGTTCAATATCATGGGTAATTCGGAAGAGGGCATAGCCAAGAGAGAGTGCATTGATGCGCTGGAGGACAACCGCCACAAGTAGAATGATAATCGGCTTAAACCAAGCCGCATGTAAAAAACTGCGTTCCAATAGGGCTTCAGAGCCGCGCGGAGGAACAACCCAAGTGGGAATATGTTCAGCAAGCCCATCTGCCTGCGGAGATTGAATTAAGTATTGATCCCATATTAAAACGCCAAAGGGTCCACCAAAAAGGTCGGCACCAGTGCCCAGTTTACCCCCCATGAGAACGAGACCGCCTGCAACCCAGTACAAGATAATTATTTCTTGAGTACGCAGCCGCACAAAGGTTCGCTTAGCAATTTCAATAAAAAGTATTAGCGTGACCCATTCAGCCCCTCCCGCCATACTCTGACCAGTCACCAGCCCAAGGTAGATCGCGCCTGGCAACATAACAAAGCCTACAAAAAGAGCTGCCCACAGAGTCTTCATATTGAAGCCTGGCTCAAAGGGCGCATCTTCAGGCATTATCTCAAAGCGTTCTTTTTCTTCTTCTTTTACCACCCTCAGGGCACTTTCATTAACACGTTATATTTGAATCGTACACATAGTTTGTGACGCGCATCAAAAGAAAATTTCATAGGCTATCGGCAAATAAAGCGCGTATATGGTCTTCAAAAATTGTTATCTCGTCACTATGCTGGGATCGGACCTGTGAAACCAATTCGTTAAATAAGGCCCGCTCTTTTCTCTGGCGTACGTCACGCGAAACGGCAGAGAGAACCCTAGACTCTTCAAGGCTGTAATAATCGTCTGCCACGCGTTCAATTACTTCAAGCAGAGAGTACCCACCCTCTGCTTGAACAGGTCCCTGAAGCGTCCCAATAGGAACGTTCAACACATAGTTCATCCAAGCTGTACCATACTGATTTGCCTGCAGAGCAAAGACCCTATAAATGCCTTTCTTTCTACCCTTTCTCAGCGTATGATCCCGTATCAACTGTTCAAAATCTTCGCCACTTTCGACTGATGCCTTAAATAATTCAGCCTCCTTCAAAGTGGCTACAAGCAGATCGCGAACTCGAGCATACCCCGGTATTCGGAAACGCTGCTTAGTCTGCTGATATCGTTTTTCAACTTCGTCGTCAGATATGGAAATATCTGACGTAGCATTTCGTCTCAGCAACGAAAGCAAAAGATCTTCACCTCGCCATTTTTTCCACGCTAGGAACTCTTCTGATGCATCCACTCCGCGCTGGCGCGCATTAGCGGTCATAAGCCGCGTAGGAATTACCGTATTCTTTACTTCAGCGATGAGATTTTCGGAGCTAAGACTTTCCCACCGCGCAGATGCGCCTCGAACGGAAGGGACGACTTCTGCCAGGGTAACTGCAGTATCAGCGAATGAATAAACAACCTGGGTAGAATCAGGCAGCGGCTTCTCTTCACCATTACGGTTTAATTCTGTTAAATAAGCCACTACACGATCAACGCCGTCAGGATCAAACTTCAAATCAAGAGTTTTATTTAAATGTTGAAGGTAAGCACCTCTTAAAATCCTACGTTTTTCCTTGCGAACATACCGCACCAATTCGGTCATCACTTCATCCCTACTCACTTCGCGATACTCCGCGACGTAGGATAAAACATATCCCTTAAAAAGCGGTATTGGTGAAGAAAGGCTGCCAGCAGGCATTTGAAAAACGCGTTGCACTACTTCTTCGGGACCATCGTGCACGTTGTAAACAAACTGCTGCGCGCCCCCCATAGGTATGTGCATCAACCGGTCTACAGAATACAATCTGCCCGCTTCGTAAATATCCAAGCCAGCCAAAATTTCTTCTCTAACTCGCAGAGCGGTTTCTTCATCTGGAAGAAAGAGTTCCACACTAACAGCCTGGCGATTCCAATCTCCTGTGGAGTAGGCAGATTCTAATTCTTTAACAGTAGGCTCTGAACGACCTTCGACTTCTAAGTCAAACATCATTTCAGCGAGTTTTTTCTCTATATCCCCTTCTATAATTCGCTTGAAGTCGGGGTCATCTTCTAACCCGCGACCTTTGGCTTCAACGATAAGCAGTTCGCGATCAATTAACACTCTGATATTTTCAAGGTGCTCTTCAAAACGTGCAGAATCACCCACTTCAATACTGCGTTCATAAGAAAGTAGATCATCAGCGTGAATTTCTTTACTGCCGACCCGTGCAAGCAATGAAGGAGTTGTGGTCGCCTGATCATTTCCACATGCAACAAGCGTTAAGAGAATAACCAGAGAAAGGCAAGCACTAAAAATTCGACCAGAGAACGCGATAAGAGAGCACTCTCTGGTCTTATTATTTAAATATGAGTGGAGAGAAAATATGGTCAGGAGTATACCCTATCGAAAATGCCCTACAATGAGAGCAAAACTCATCTTATTCTAAAATGGGATCGACTTCGCTTTCTATAACACCCTGCTTAACAGCAAACCGACACTCAAAGTCAATTGTTCGCTCTGGATTGCCACTTGCGTCAAATGAGAGCACAAAATCATTAATGGTGAGCACTATCTCTTTGGCATCCTGAGGAAGTTTGTCAAAAGTTAACGTTCCAGAACGCTCATCTCCCCTGAAAACAGGCCGAAAACGGTGAAACGCTGTTTTGTAAATAAGCCCCATCCGTTCGAGGTTGATGTCTTTGTCTATACCGGAACGACCTCGCTCCGTTTGGTAATAAGTGCTAAATCTATTTCCGCCTAAGGGATCAACGCCCTCTCCCGCCCTTCCTGGGTCATAGTATCGCAGCGTGCGCCCCGTATCTGTCGTAATGCGGGTCTTAGCAGGGTCAAACTCTATCTTCGAATAAGTTTTATTTACCACTGTTACGTCGAAAACCATAAAAATAGGCGGAACATAACCCATGTCTACGTCAAGCGCGTCTGTCGTATAGGGGTTAGTGTGCCTGCCATCATAGAGAGGAGGGTATAGTCCATTAAGCTCATCGTCGGTGTAAGGACGGATTCTGACCACCATACCCTCGTGGCTGAACATGACGATTTTCGAATCGTCTGGGTCAATCTGATACTCTCCCCTTTCTTCTGACAAAACGGGGGTGAGTGAAACCTCATAAAACATTTCACGAGGTATTAAACTGGCCATATAAGCACAACCACTTAAAGTAGCACCAGCGATTAGCAAAACGATAAATGTTTTCCAACTAAAGGACATAAGTAAGTTATTCCTTTGTAGCAGCTTGGGTAGCCGCTTTGTCTTCACCAGTTTCTAAATCTATCTTACTTACCCCAGCCATAACAGCCATCTCCATCGCGTCCAGAACATATCCATGGGGCGTCTGAGCATCGGCAGTAACAATGAGCGTAGATGACCCAGAACGTAATCGCTCGTCTTCCAATACACTTGCCAATTGTCCCATGCTAACCAATTGGCTGTTAAACTCAAGCTGTCCCTCTGCAGAAATAAGTAGGTTGAGCTTCTTTTCTTGGTCAATCTTATCGTAGTTGGCCGCAATCGGCAGCTCAACTTTTAGCTGAGTCGCTTTCACAAAGACCGAGGTGACCATGAAAAAGACGAGAAGCAGAAAAACAGCGTCTATCAGCGGAGTAAGATTCAGTTCGTTGTTCTTCGCATCATTTCCTTGTAGCTTCCTCGCCATACCTAGCCCTCCGCTGACTTGGCAAAAGCCACGGCCTCTATTCCTTGTCCGCGGGCGATGTCAACTACTTGTACGACACGCTGGTGTCTAACAGAACGATGCGCCTCAATAATCACATTTTTTATATTATCGGCTTCCACAATTGCCCCGATGCGCTCGGCGAGTTGTTCGGTTGTAGCAGATTTGCCATTGACTTGAACAGCTCCTCCTTTTTCAATCACGATATTAATATCTTTGCTAGCGCGCGCTGAGTCATCTCCCTGTCCACCAGGTAGGTCAACGCTCAGCCCTTTCGTATTTAAAAAAGTAGTCGCCACCATAAAGAACACAAGAAGTAGGAAAATACAGTTGATCAACGGCGTCATATCGGGATCCGTGCTCGTAACAAACCGAGATCCCTTTTGTGATTTGCCTCTTATTCGCCGAGCTAATGCTGGCCTTTTGGGCATAGCCCTCTCCTATTCTTCTCGCTGTGCGCCAAAGCGAACTACGAGCGTATTGGCAAAAGCGTGGCAATACAATTCGATTTCTTTAAACGCCTTGTCTGCACGAGCGGAAAGATAGCGATGAAAGACAATCGTAGGAATTGCAACAATGAGACCTGAGGCTGTCGTAATAAGGGCCTGAGAAATACCGTTCGCAACAGCGGCCGGATCTCCAGCACCCGCTTGAGCAATAGCATCAAAAGCGCTAATCATACCTACAATCGTGCCCAACAATCCCATGAGCGGGGCAAGAACGCCTATCGTGCCCAGAGCATTGAGTAACCGTCCCAAATATTCAATACCCGCCTCCTCGGTTACGGTAACTAGCTCTTGGCGCATATCTTCAAGGTCTGTTCTGTTTTCCAAAACAAGCGAATCATACCGCTTTAGTAGAGCAGCAAAAACAAAGTTTAGCACTCCCTTGTTCTGCTTAAAATGCTCCACTGCCGCCGCTTCTCCTCCGTTTTCAAGAACCGACTCAACCTCCGTCAACTGCGCTTCGGCTTCCTCTTCTGAAGGTAAACGCAAATAGCTCAATAGTCGGTCTATTGCGACCCCCAAAGAGATAAGAGAGCAAATAAGCAATGGCCACATCATTGGGCCGCCCTTCAAAAACTGGCCGACTATAAAGTTTTCCGACATTTTAGACCTCCCATTGTAATGCTAATCCGATTTGTGTTATAGTCTGTTTTCAACGATCCAATCCCTATGTAAACGAGCAAAGTTAACTACATCTGAGTTTTCAATATCATCTTGCCCGCGAGTCAGCGTTTGGTCATAGTTTTCAACTGCCTGTGGCCACTGCCGGAGGATCTCATAAGTAAGTCCCAGGTTGCAGTAAGCCGCCAATTGCGTGTAAGTATCGGGATAATTGTTTATGATTTCCTTAAAGCCTTGAATAGCCTGGTCATACTCTTTAGCTTCGAATTGCGCCATCACCTGGGCATATTCCAAGCTCGCTTCTATTTCACTCAACTCTTCAACCAGAGCTTCAGCCCTCTGGGTTTCGGGAGCGGAGGGGTAAGAATCGATTAATAACGAGTAAGCACCTAACGCTTCATCGTAACTACGATTATTGTAGTAATAGTCACCAATAGTGAATTGAGCCTTCGCTGCGAACTCACTTTGGGGAAAGCTGCTCACCAATTGGGCCATAGTCGCTACGCCTCCTTGCATATCCTCCTGCTCAAACTCACTCCAAGCTTTGGCATACAAGGCGGAGTCTCCATACTTTCCGCTGGGAAACTGTTTCAGCAGATCTTGATATGCTTCGGCGGCCTTGGAAAAATCTCGCTTGTTGTAAAAGTTTTCTCCTACAAGAAAAAGCGCCTCTTCTACGTAAGAAGACCGAGAATAATTCTCCGTAAGTTTGGAAAACTCCGTCGCGGCTTGGTCGAAGTTGGTTAGCATTTGGTGACTATGAGCCAAGTAATATTGACCATGGACTGCGTTGCGATCGTTAGAGTATTCGTCCACAAAAAAAGCGAATCCCTTTGCCGCCGCCTTGTAATCACCCTGATTAAAGTCGGAGAATGCCTTGGAAAAAGCCAGGTTGGCGCTTTCCCCAGATTTCGGATACTTTGCAAGTCCCTCAGCAAAAATCTTGCTAGCGGAAGCAAATTCTTTCTTTTGAATCAGGGAGTTTCCAATCAAAGAATATGCACGCTCTTTCCTAAAATACCCCGCACTATTGTCATCCTCAAAATCCATCTTCAACAATTCGCGAGCAAACACTTCCGATTGTTCAAACTTTTGCTGGTCAAAATAAAGTTCCATCAAAAGCATTTGGAAGGTGGCCCGCTGCTGCGGATCATCACTTGAAGCTATGAGTTCTTTGTAATACCGAACGGCCTCATCCTCACGCTGCAACCGGATCATTCCTGCTCCCAATGTCCGGAACGCGCTGTCCTTTATATTGGCCGCGGGATTCCGGTCGAGCAAGGCCTTCATGTCGACAAGCGAAGCTTCGTACTCGACCCGGGCAAGTGAGGTATCGCCTTTGGCATCCAGCGCCTTAGCCAGCTCGTAAAAGGCACTTCCACGCGACAGAAGCGAACCGTTGTAAATATCATCACGAACCGGAAATTCTAATACCTCTGAGAAGCCAGCAATCGCTTCTCTGTACTCTTTATCCGTAAAGTGAATACGAGACTTAACGTAAAGCAGTTGACCGCTCAGCACATCATCATCTTGGACGGCATCTAGCGCCTTTGATAAGACGATTTTTGCCGTACCTTGATCACCAGACCGAACGTAAAGATCTGCCAGCTCAGCCTGCACTTTGGCCCACTGACTCCATTGGGAATCAATGGATTCAAACGATAATATCGCACTTGACAGGTCCCCAGTATTCTTAAGACAGAGACCGCGCTCCATTTTCGCAGAGTTAACTGGATTCGATTCAGGGTAAGTTGATATCAATCGCTGATATATCGCCTGCGCAGTCTCATAATTTCCCACTTCAAGGTCGATACGAGCTAATTGAAGTAGCGCGTTGGGGGTAGCGGGATGATCTGGGTAGTCAGCTACCATTCGAGCATAGTCTTCTCCTGCCCGACCATCTTTTTGCAACTGCAGAGCATATCCACGAGAAAAGAATACGTCAGGGAGCAGTTCACTATCCCCGTGAGACCTCAGAATCTGTTCGTAGATTTCCATTGCCCGAAGGAACGATTTTTGTGCTTGCTCTTCTTCATTGGCAGTAATTTGAGAACGCATAAGAGCTTGGTGACATTGACTCATACGAAAGAGTACTTTGTCCTCAGCAAAACCAATTCGAGCAGCTACATCCCCATAGGCCTCAAGAAAAATCTCATACTGTTCTGCCGCTTTTTCAAAGGCTTCTTTCTCGAACAACAAGCGTGCAATCGTAAGTTGTGTTCTAGCCTGAAAGCGTTTGTCCTCTACATTTTCAATCGCACTTTGGTAGGCGATAAGTGCCGCATCAATTCCACGCTCTCGGCTTACTAGTTCAGCAGAACGTATGTAGGCATTTTGTACCAATGCGGATTCAGTGGGATATTTTTCAGGAACGATGGCATAAGCAGCTAAAGCTTCGTCTATCTCTCCCCGCTGGGCGAATATATCCCCTCGCTTGAGTTGAGCCTTCGCCACTAATTCTCGAGATGTCTCTTCGACTAATCCCTTGAGTTTCAAACTCGCCATCTCGATAAGTTCTTTCTCAGACATAGCCGAGAAGTCGTAGCGCCGAATAAGGCGATCTAGGTAGTTTAATGACTGATCGTATTCCTCTAACGTCCCATAAGATTCAGCTATTTGGAAATAGGAACGGTCCGCATGCGATCCGCGCGGAGAGAGCGTGATTACCTGCTTAAAATTGTTTATTGCTTGTTCAAACTGCTCCAGCTCATAATAGGACCAACCGATGTTATAATGAGCAGCCGTCTCGTAAACGCTATTGGGAAAACGCTCCAACAACCGTTCACCTTCAACAATGACCTGTTCATACTGTTTCAGCTTGTAATTCGTTTCCAGTGTTTGAAACTGGGCCATTACACGAGTTCGCTCGTCGATCTCTTCACCTGTGCTAATTTCAGCAAAATAGGAAAGACTCGTCTTAAATTCATCCAGCGCTTCCTCGTAACGCTGATCGGCCTGTTCATCTTTACCTTCAGCACGTAAGAAACCGGAGCGTCGCAGTTTGTCTTGTCCCAATTTATTGTGAGTATTTCCCAATTGGTACGTGGCTGCAACCCGAACTGGAAGGATGAATTCATCCAACGTAACGCTCACCTCATCAACGTCGATAGTGATGTTATTTTCTGTAGCCAATACTGCTTCAAAATGAGGTAAAGCTTTCTCATAATCACCCAGTGCATACAGTTTTTGGCCAAATCCAAAGCGATCTTGAAGCTCTTGCGGAGAAAAGTAACGCGTACTTAGCCCTACAACACCGCCCATCAAGGCAACTACGAGAAGATTTACAAAAAGCATTATCCAATCCTCACATCGTTAAGCACAAGGTCTTAATCTCACTTAGAAACCAGCCAGTACGTCAAAGAACAACGTCGAACTGTTGCGATTTAATGCAGCATTCGTCTCGTCGTCATATTCTCGGCGGGTAGTCTCCCACCCAATTTGAGTCGACAGGGCAAATCCGTAATAATCAGAGCGATTCGTCAGCATAAATACAGTAGTCCACTGTTTGAAATCTTTGCTACTATCAACTCTATCAATCGAAGTATAGCGCAAGAATGGAAGACCCTGGAAACCCACCTGCAAGTAGGACTTGTTCGTCAAATCTAACCGAGTACGTAGAATAGGGGTAAAGATTGAGAATGAGCGAGTGCTCCCCTTACCCGTTTCCCGATCGAGCTTTTGCGAATGCTCGCGCAACAGCAAGTGTTTGAACATTGGCTTTACGGTGATGTTGCCCGCTCGAATCGTATAATCCACTTTGTTAACCATGGTGATGAGTGAACGAACATCTTCATCCTGTGCAGAGCCATCTTCGAATTCGGCCTCAGCCTGACTGTTTCTGACCCACTGCAGATTATTAACCAAATTGAAATCTATTATTGGCGCGGTTCGTGCCTCAATAAAAAGAGTGTTAACAAGGCTATTGCGCATCAGAAGTGGGTCACGGTCGGGCGGCAATAGCTGTGAATTGAGATCGCGTTCCTCAATCTGTCTGGGCGTGATATGCGGATAAGGTGAGTCTATGCGTTGCGCACTGCGGTCACGCCAAATATAAACGTCATCTCGAATATCATCTTCTACTTTTTTGATGTCGTCATTTATCTTGATTCGTCCAAAATAGGGCGAATTAATGGAATACTCATACCGAGCATAAATCGCTTTAGCCTTGCCTCTACCGGCTACCTCTTTCGTGTCGTAGTATCCTATAGAAAGCGTGTTCCCTAAGAGACCCAAACCATCCTTGCGCGAAAAAAAGTGGACACCGCGCCGGTCTCTCCGATAGGGATAATCAGGCAGGCCATCGTTTTCGCGAAAATCGACCACTCCATTATTATTGAAATCAAGACCGTAAATAAAATCAGGTGGATCAGCGTCGTAAAAAATGATGGGTTCGGTCCAATCGGCGATACCATTCAAGTTCTGATCTGTGTCGGGAACCAAATCCTGGTTTTCATCCAACCCGGGAAAAACACCCGAATCTTGTCTGTCAGCACTGGGTAATTCTACAATGAGTTCGTCTGGCCACTGATCATTGTCATCATTGTCAGTCATTACGAACATTTCTTGCATCTGAGAACCGGTCTGGGCGACGTCAGTAAAAAATGGAACCCCTCCACGGATGCTATCGTAGTTCCCACCATAATCGGGGTCAAGCTGAAATAACTCGACACCTATAGAAAGGGATTCATAGCGCTTGACTGCATTAACAAAGTATCCAAGTGTGCGCTTGTGAAAACGCTTCCCGGCATTGTTCCCCACTGGATAGATAAAGTATTGTGGGTTCGTTACAAACTCACCTTTAACATCAAAACCACCCAAATTAAGATGGCCATTCAAGCCAAAGAGAGCCTGTCCGGTCGGAATTCCATAGTCAAAACTCACCACGCGTCGGTTGTTAAAATCTGTTGCCCTCGACTCAGAGCGAACCACAGTATAAGCGACATCTTCTGGATTCTCTAAATTCCATTTAAATTGTTGAAATGGATTCAACTGACTAGTAGAGGGGTTTGGAGCAACAGGCCACTGCTTAAATATTTCTTCACCCGAGTCGTAAGCTTCTGTAGGGCTCAAAAGCGCGTCATCACCTTTGAGGCCAGTAAATGGGTTTACGTAGCTACGGTCCCCCGGTACATATTCTTTGTCGAGGTTTTTATTGTATGCTTTCTCATCAAAAAAGAGGTGTTTCTGCTTGACCGAAATCCTATAATCACCTGCAACATCAGCTAAAAATCGAACGGATTTTACCGTTAATCCATTTTGGACGACACCAGGATCATCCGCGTAATCGGAAGCTGTCGGCAAGACGAGTTCAGGCATCCTAAACGTGTAGAAGACACGTTGTCCTTCCCCGCCAACCAAACGCCCACCCTCTGCATTCAGTGCTCCACCTTCAACTGTCGGCCTCAAACTCGGGTCATAATCAGGGTCCCCCTCTACGCTGCTAAAGCGAATGGTCTGCCCCATAGATTCGGCCTGTATCTCAATGCCAACATCGTAGACCATAGCACCGACCTGGTTGGCGAGAGGCGAGTCATCTTCCACTATTACGGTTATGAAGGCTGGAGCCAGCATACTGTAAGGCGTGTCTCCCCTGACAAAGGCCCCCTTGTCGTTGAACGTATCTAGCATATGCTGGTTAAAATAGGTGGCTCCCAATGTCAGTATATTACCCAACTTGGTCTCCCAATGCCCTCCAAAGGTTAAGACAGAGGAACGTTCTTTACCTCCTTGGAAGGTTGAAAATTTTGGGTTAGGAGACTGCGTTGCCTGCGTTCCACCCTGGCTAAGAAGAAGAGTGAAGCGGTTATCAGCAGAAGCCCCATCCATTCGAATACCGTAATATCGAGGCGAATGAAACGTTAAATCGGTCAGTTTCGTGCGGATATCTTCACCAACCGTCATTCCAAAATCCCAGCCCCTATACGTGTCGTTCATTACGATCAAGTTGTTGAACCACCCCAAATACTGCTCAGAACGAGTACTGATTTCACTAAAACCCGGTCGCTGTAGTTCCCAAGTAAAGGTCCGGTGTCCTCTCATTTGGAAATTGCCGAGACGATCGTAGCGATTGCGCGCACTGATCAATTCAGGATAAGGCTCGTACTCAGTGCGACCGTAATTCAAATAGCCTTCCGTCGATCCCAGGTTGAGGAAATCTCGCTGGCGTAAATGCGTCTGCGCAGAAACAAAATCCCCCAGTATGAGTAGGACACACGCAATCCAGAACACACCCGCTCTGCACCGGTGACCGTAGCCGCGATCCTCCATATCCGAGCCCTCTTCAGAAAATTTTAAAATTTGCTTCATTTTCATGGATATTCGCCTCCGCTCAGCGAACCCTTTTGTGTTTTACTTTCGAATCAATCCACTACCAAACGTATCCGACACCAAACCGATGCTGTGCACCAAAACGATTCAGGTCGTATGACTGAGAAAATGCATAGTCAAACCGCAAATTTCGCCACTCATAACCCAGACCAGCATGTCCTGTCCGGTTCACCGTATCTGCGACAAACAACCGCGCACCAATACGAACCATGAGATCATCGCGCAACTCAGATTCATATCCGGCACGCAACTCCCAGAAATCTCCTTCGCGCCGCCAATCAACACTGCCTACACGGCCGTTTCCCACTACTTGCATTCCGAATGTAATGGATCTCGAACGCTGACCTGTTTTCCGACTTTCGTTCTGAAGTCTGGGGGCCAAATTGGCCAAGACTCCGGAAAAGCGCACATATGTCTTTTTAGTCACCCAGCCTGCTTCGTAAAGGAAGCCCATGTTCCCAACCCAATGATATCTTCCTAAACGCCCAGCATCCCAACTGTTTCTCTGGATTTGAGTCCCAAGGGCAAACCGTGCACTAAGCACGCGAGAGGCCCCCAGAAGCAATTCTTTTTCATCCCAACCTCGGGCGCGCAGCGTCGCATATCCAATTTGCAATGTCCCCCATCTACTCACCCATGCCCCGTTGACCGAGTGCACACTCGGACTTTCTTCCAACCCAGACCAGAGCGTTCCATGCGTCGAGGAGACGCTGGAAGTACCAA
>CAXGPR010000096.1:0-12467 GCA_964011675.1 uncultured bacterium | reverse complement strand
GACTCTCTGGTGTGATACTGCGTGACGTTCGTAGCAAATCCACGCGACGGAGCTTGCTGTAAGGCTTACACGGCAAACCCGTTGACCGGCTCACCAACGCGAACCACTATAGTACGTGAGTCGCGCATCTTGTCAAGAAGTACACGCACGGCAAATCATTTACAGACATAGCTTTACACCGTTTTCAAAGGTGGCGCCAACCTTGACTTCTGGCCTGTTCCTGCCTAGGTTCTCACCTCTCGTAACAGGAGGTATTTCCGTTGCAAATACCCATTTCTCGTGCCTTATGGCGCCTCTGCACAAGCATCCTGCTGTGCGCGCTGTGTGCGGTGCCCACTGCCCGCGCTGGTGAAGACGCATTTATGCCGGTCGACCAGATAAAGCGCGGCATGAGCGGCTATGGCCTGAGTGTTTTTCAAGGCGTGAAAATCGATACATTCGGCGTGAAAATACTGGGAGTTATGCAGGATGCGATCGGCCCGGGACACGACCTCATACTGGCTCGCCTGTCCGGAGTCGGCTTGGACCACACGGGCGTTATTAGCGGCATGAGCGGTAGTCCTGTTTATGTAGAGGGTCGTCTCGTCGGCGCTATTGCTTACGGCTGGACCTATTCTAAAGATCCGATTGGCGGCATCACCCCCATCGCGCCCATGCTCGATGTCGTCCAGCGCAAACCTGTCCCAAAGTCGCCCGACACTGCGCGCCGGTCCATCGACTTTTCTCCTTCGGGTTTGTCTGGCGATGCGCGCCTGCCCCAGCAGGCCACGCTCAAGCGGCTCTCCACGCCTGTGGCACTCACCGGTTTTTCCGGTTCAGCCAGCAGCGTTTTGCAACAGGCACTTGCTCCGTTTGGGATGGATGCCGTCTCAAGCTTGGGAGGCCACGCAGAAACAGTGGACGTTCCCTTGAAAGCTGGATCAGGGTTGGGCGTGCAGCTGATCAGCGGTGACCGCAGCGCCACCGCCGTGGGCACTTTGACCTGGACCGACGGGGAGCGCTTTGTCGGCTTTGGCCATCCCATGATGCACATTGGATCCACCGAGATGCCCGCCACCAGCGTCTACGTGCACCAGATTATTCCCAGCCAAATCAACTCGTTTAAATTGGGCAGCGCCGTGCGCGCCTTAGGTACCGTATATCAGGATCGACAAGCCGGCATCGGGGGACGCATGGGAACAACCTCAGCTATGCTGCCAGTCACCGTAGATATCACTTCGGGGAGCGAAACTAATCGCACCGAATTTTCCGTTATTCACCACCGCGACATGACGCCTATTCTGGTGCGGTCCGTCCTTATTTCCGCCATGGAGTCAGCTGAAAAAATCACCGGCGACGCCGCGCTCAGCCTGCGGGCTACCATCGCACTGCGCAACGGACAAAGCGTAGAATACGAGCAGTTTTACAGCGGCTCTTCCGCTGCGCTGGTCGCCTCTGCAGAAGCCGTGCAGCCCATGGTCGCGATTGCACGGAGTCCGTTCACCGGTATTGAAGTGGACTCGGTCCACTTTGCCGCCGACGTGCGTGAGCAGCTTAGCCAAGCGCGCATCACAGGTGTTCGCCTGTCCAACGCACAGCTGCGAGCTGGACAGCAATACGAGGTGAGCGTAACGCTGCAGCCCTACCGAGCAGCTGCGTTTGAACAGCGCATCGCATTCGCAATGCCCCCAGACACACCGCCCGGCCCACTCTCGATCGTAGCCAGCAGCGGTGACTTGGCGCGGCAGCTCGACCGAGCGCGCCGTCCCGATGCATCTGTTCCACGCAGCGCAAGCGAACTCCTCGAACAGATGCAAGAGCCCGGGCGCGCAGACAATCTAGTCGTCGAGGTGATCCAGCCACAGTCCGGTCTGACCGTCCACGGTCGCGAGTTTCCCTCGCTGCCTCCATCGGCACTCAGCGTGTTGGGCAGCGAGTCTTCGGCTGGTCATCTCGGACCGGTCAGCGCACGCGTCCTAGTCCGCGTGCGCCAGCCCATGCGCTATGCTCTGACCGGACAACACGTGATCCAGGCGACGATTACACGCCAATGAACGGAGAGAACACACACATGAAACAGGCAATCCTAGTGCGCGCGCTACTCGCGTTGCTCCTAGCTGCACCCGTCAGCGGTGAGCGCCACAAGGTTTGGACTCAGTTTGGCTACGACGCACTGATCGACGGCCGAGCACACGGCGTCTCTGTCACAGCAAACGGCACGCTGCGGCCGGCAGCTGCTCTAGACAGCTTTTCCACCTTTAACGCTGAGCGCGTCTGGAGCTTGGCGGAGGACGAGACCGGCACGCTGTATGCGGCTACCGGAGACAACGGTCGCATTTACGCCATCGATGCGCAGGGAAACGGCACCCTGCTCTTTGATTCACCGGAGATCTCCCTGCACAGCTTGGCTTTAGACGAAGAGGGCACGCTGTATGCTGGCAGCGCACCAGATGGGATTATCTACGCGATTCCTGCAGGAGGCCAACCCACCGTCTTAGCACATACCGGTAGTCACTACGTGTGGGATTTAGCTCTGGACGATCAAGGCCGTCTGCACGCAGTTACTGGTGAACCGGCGAGCGTGCTGCGCGTCGCAGCCGATGGCGCGATTGAAAAGCTTTTTGAGCCAACCGACCGCCACCTGATGACAATGCTCTTTACCGACGGCGCGCTGTATGCTAGTAGCGCACAAAAAGGCCGCATTTATCACATAGAAAAAGACCGCGGTCGCCTACTTTTTGAGGCGGTTGAGGAGGAGATAAACGGGCTCGTACGCGGCTATGATGGTGCGCTTTACGCCAGCGCCATCGGCCACGAGAACGGGGATGAAAGCGACCCCGTCCCATCGGCCATATACCGCATCACGCCCGACGGCGCAGCGCAACGCTGGTGGAGCGACAGCCACGTCCTCCTGCGTGATATAGCCCCAGCCGACGAAGGTTTGTTGGTAGCTACCGACGAAGGGCGCGTGCTGCACTTGGACGCACAGGGGCACCCAGGATTACTAACGCAGGACGAAAACTTCCGTATCAACCACATGCTGCAAACGGCCGATGGAGCGATCTACTTAGCAGATGCCCATTCGGGTCAGCTCAGGCGACTCGGCACAGCCTCTGCAGAGGGACATTATGAATCGCGAGTTGAAGACTTTGCTAGTCATACGAGATGGGGGCGCGTAACTTGGCGCGGCAGCGGCGTCCAGCTGGCAACGCGCAGCGGCAACAGCCCCGAGCCGGACGCCACGTGGAGCGCCTGGTCCGCGACGCAGCGAGAGAGCGGATTTATTATTCGGAGTCCAGCCGCGCGCTACGTGCAGTACCGTGTTGAACTGGAAGGAAACGATGCCTACCTCGAGCATATCGCGCTTCACGGACTGCGCGCCAATTTGCCGCCGCAAATCGCTTCACTGGAAATCCAACCCTATCGCACACAGCAGAGAAGCAGCAATCAGCAACAGCAGCAGGCCCCTCAGCAGCAGCGCAGCGGAAAGGCCACACAGACACGCAGTCTCTATAGCCTGCGCTGGCAGGCCAGTGATCCCAACGGAGAAGAGCTGCTATACGATCTCTATCTGCGCGGCGAGGGACAGACGCAATGGAAAGAGGCGCATAGAAACGAGGAGCGCACCTCCCTGCTGTGGGAAACGGCAACGATGCCCGAAGGGTGGACACAGATCAAATTAGTCGCCTCAGACCGCGGAGAAAATCCACCAGAAGAGGCGTTGTCAAGCGAGTACGTAAGCCCGCTTTTCGCCATAGACAACAGTCCGCCAAGCGTCGAAATTGACGCACACGTGAAGGGTCGAAACGTGCAGGTGCACATCGACGTCAGCGACCGCATATCGGCCCTAAAAAAAGTGCAATATAGCATCGACTACGGCGACGAGGAGTTCACTATCGCCGCCGCGGACGGCGTATACGACAGCCGGGCCGAACGGGCCCAGTGTACCCTATCCAACTTAGCCGTCGGCGAGCACGTGATCGCCGTGCAGGCGTGGGATGCACTAGACAATATCGGCACCCAGCAGATCATCATTCAGATTGACTAGGCAAACGTGCAATGAGTGACCACGAAGCATATATGCAACGCGCGCTAACTCTGGCGCGACGCGCGCGTGGACGCGCCAACCCCAATCCCACCGTGGGCGCCGTCGTCGTGAACGGGGGACGCATTGTGGGCGAAGGCGTCACTAGCCCCATTGGCGGGCCGCACGCCGAAATCAACGCCTTTGCCAAGGCGGGCAAAAAAGCGCGTGGCGCGACGCTGTACGTAACTTTGGAACCCTGCGCCTTTCAAGGGCGCACGCCTCCCTGCTGCGACGCAGTAATCAGCGCGGGCATACGGGAAGTGCACTGTGCCTTACGGGATCCTGATCCACGCGTTGACGGACGCGGCATCGCCCACATGAAGCGGCACGGAATCACCGTTGAAACAGGCCTGCTGAACGAACAAGCGGCCCAGCTACACGCTGCCTATATCACACATCGTACCCAGCAGCGACCGCACACCATTCTCAAACTGGCGCAAACACTGGATGGGCGCATTGCAGCGCGCGGAGGGGATGCGCGCTGGATAACTGGCGAGGCGTCGCGACGACACGCCCATCGATGGCGTTCATACGTAGACGCCATTGCAGTCGGAGCTAACACGCTCCTGTGCGACAACCCGCAGCTGAGCGTGCGCCACGTGCGCGGCCGCAGTCCGCGCCCCATAGCGATAGACGGTCGACTGCGCGCCCATCCCAAAGCCCAACTCTTCGCTAGGCCAGGCGCCGTGCTAGCCACCAGCCAGCGCAGTCCGGCTGCCAAGCGACAGGCTATTGCTGCAGCGGGCGCGGCCGTTTGGACCTTTCCCACGCGCAGTGGGCGTATCGACCTAAGCGACTTTGCTCGGCGCGCCGCTGAAGAGCACATTACCAGTCTAATCGTCGAAGGCGGAGGCCAGCTTGCCGCCGCCTTTCTGCAGGCCCGACTAGTAGATCAGGTACACATTTACCTCGCCCCTCGCATTATGGGCGAAGGGGTTGCAGCCATCGCCGACCTGCGCATCCAACGCATTGCAGACAGTCTGACGCTTAAGAATGTGCACACGCGCAAGCTGGGTGCGGATCTACTCTATACAGCCGAGGTAGAATACCCGTGTTCACAGGAATCGTAGAAGAAATAGGCCACGTTCGTCAGATCACCCGCCAAGGGGAATTCCAGCGCATGCAGATATCGGCTCAGCGCGTCTTGGAAGACGTCAAAATGGGCGATAGCATCAACGTGGATGGCGTCTGTCAAACCGTTGTCCACTTTGACGCGCAGAGCTTCAGCGTAGAGACCGTATCCGAAACGCTCTCCCGCACCACTCTCGGGCAGTTTCAAAGCGGTCGACCCGTCAACCTAGAGCGCGCTTTATGCCCCGGAGATCGACTAGGTGGACACATCGTGCAGGGGCACGTCGACGGCGTGGGACACGTCGAGTCTGTGCAGGAACGACAGAACGAGTGGCGCATCCAAATTACGGTGCCCTCTACCCTGCAACGCTACATTGCAGAGAAGGGATCTATCGCGATTGACGGAACTAGTTTGACCGTAGCCGATCTGAGCGACGGGGGGTTTACGATTTCTGTTATCCCCCATACATTTGACTACACTATCCTCAGCCAGCGGCGCGTCGGCGACGCGGTCAATTTAGAGGTCGACGTACTCGCCCGTTACATAGAGCGTCTGCTTGCCGGCGACGCAGGTTCCAACGCCGGGCTAAGCTTCGAATCATTGCGCAATATGGGATATTAGCATGCCAGATTTTAACAACATAGATGAAATCGTAAAAGACCTGCAAGACGGCCGCATGGTCGTCGTGGTCGACGAGCGAGTCACAAGCGGTGAAGGAGACGAGATCGTCGGCGAGGGCGAGCTGATGATGATCGCCGAACTAGCCACGGCTGAAACCATCCATTTCATGGCGCGACACGCCGGCAGCACCCCCACGGTAGCGGCTCCCAGCGCGCACTTAGAGCGCCTTGGCATACAAGAGATCAGCACGAACACGCGCGGCCCGCGCGGCGCCTCCATCATGGTCTCTGTAAACGCGCGCGATGTAGAGGGCTCGGGCGTTTCGGCACGAGATCGCGCACAGACCATCCGCCGTCTAACCGATGCGAGTAGCACGCCCGACGACTTCTTGCAGCCCGGCCACGTCACGCCACTCATGGCGCAGACTGGAGGCGTCCTCAAGCGCGCGGGCCACACAGAAGCTGCCGTCGATTTGGCGCAGATGACCCACTGCCAACCACTAGCGCTGATGGCGGCCATCTTAGACGAGCACGGCAACGTTGCCGACACGCCCTGCCTGCTCGACTTTGCCAGACGGCATGGCTTCAAAATTGCGACGATTCACGACCTAATAGCCTACCGCCGCCGCACGGAAAAGCTCGTTCACTGCGAAGCCATTTCTCCCATGCCAACGCAGTTTGGCCAGTTCACGGTCTACGCTTATAAAAGTTTAGTCGATAACAACCCCTATATCGCTCTAGTCTACGGCGATGTGAGCAACGGGGAAGATACGCTCGTCCGCATGCACTCGGGATGCCTTACAGGCGACGCACTGGGCTCTATGCTATGCGACTGCGGTGAACAGTTGCAGCGATCCATGCAAATGATTGTTAACGAGGGACGCGGCGTCATTGTCTACATACAGCACCACGAGGGACGCGGCATCGGCATTTTACATAAACTCAAGGCATATGAGCTGCAGCAGAGCAAAGGGCTCGACACGATTGAAGCCAACCACGCGCTGGGCCATCCAACCGACTCGCGCGACTACGGAATTGGCGCCCAAGTGTTGTATGACCTCGGTTTGCGTAGGGTGCGATTTCTGACCAATAATCCCAAAAAGCGCGTAGGCCTCGAAGCCTACGGTCTGTCCGTCGTTGAGCAGGTTTCCATCGAGTCGACACCCAACCCGCACAACCTGCGCTACCTTGAGACAAAACGCGACAAGATGGGACATATCACGCTGCTACCGGGCAGCGAACTCGAGAAAGGAAACGGCTAAATGCCCAGAATGCACGAAGGAAAACTCAATGCGCAAGGAAAGCGCTTTGCCCTCGTCGTCAGCCGATTTAACGATCTAATAACGACGCGACTGCTCGACGGAGCACTGGACTGTCTGCAACGCCACGGCGCGGTGGACGAGGATATAGAGGTGGCTTGGGTGCCTGGCGCATTCGAACTACCCGTCGTCGCGCAAAAAATGGCTCAGACGGGACGCTTCGACGTCGTAACATGCCTCGGCTGTATCGTGCGCAGTGATACGCCGCACTTCGACTACGTGGCGGGCGAATCGTCCAAGGGCATTGCACGCGTCGGACTGGATACGGGCGTGCCGATCACGTTTGGCGTCATCACCGCCGACACCGTAGACCAAGCCGTGCAGCGAGCCGGCGTAAAGTCAGGCAATCGCGGCTGGGACGCCGGTATGAATGCCGTGGAGATGGCAAGCCTAATGGCCGCTATCTAGCGGATGGAAGAAGACGATTTTTTCGGCGACGGCTCATCGGCCGACGAGGCTCCGCCCAACAGCCGCAGCGGGGCGCGTCAGGTCGCCCTGCAGGCACTGTATTGGGAAGCGAGTCAATCTGGCAAGGCAGAAGACGCCGTGGGCGAGCTGTGCAGCCGCTTTAAGCTGTCGTCAGGCGTGCGTGCGTTTGCCGGCACACTGGTCGACTGCGTGCACGCACACGGCGATGATATCGACCATCTCATCGCCGAGACCTCAACACGTTGGAGTCCAGAACGCATCGCCCGGATAGACCGACTCATTCTACGCATGGGCCTTGCGGAAATGCTACATTTGGAAGACGTGCCGACGCGCGTAGCCATTGATGAAGCCGTCGACTTGGCACGCGCTTTCAGCACTGACAAATCCTATGCATTTGTCAACGGCATTCTCGACGCAGCCGCCAAGCGCAGAGCACTCAGAATCTGATCGGGGAAAATCGATTACCTGCCGCACTCTGTCACGCCGTATTTAAACGCAAGTATAGACTCAAAGGGAAATAATGTTCGATACGCTGATCAAAAAAGTCTTTGGTTCGCAATCCGATCGCGAGTTCAAAAAGACGCAGCCGCAAATCGAAGAAGTTAGTCGAATTGCCGAAGGCTTAAAGAGCCTTAGCGACAACGAACTAAGGCAAAAGACCGCGGAGTTTCGCAGGCGGATGCGCGAGCGTACGGCAAGCCAACGAAAGCGGACGAGCGAGCTGGACGAACAGCTGCGCGGCGACCTCGAACCGGCTCTGCGCGAACGCTACAACGACGAGTTCGAAGAAGTCGATAAGGCCATTCGCGACCACGAGACCGAATTTATAGACGAAATCATGCCCGAGGCATTTGCCATGGTCAAAGAAGCCTGTCGGCGCCTAATCGGCAAGGAGTGGGAGCGCGCCGGAGAATCCGTCACATGGGAAATGCAGCCTTACGACGTTCAGATCTTTGGCGGCACCGTGCTACATCAAGGTAAAATTGCCGAAATGGCTACCGGTGAAGGAAAAACCCTTGTTGCCACGATGCCCATCTATCTCAACGCGCTGCCCGCTCGCGGCGTGCACTTAATCACGCACAACGAATACTTGGCCCGTCGTGACGGCATGTGGATGGGACCGCTCTTCAACTTCTTGGGGCTCTCCGTCGGCATCATCCAGGACATGCACCAGACGGGCCACGAGGCTTTTCTACTGCCCGCACCCGAAGGAATTCCAACCGAATTCAAATGGCAAAACGTCGGCCATAAAGAGGCCTACGCAGCGGATATTGTATACGCTACCTGTTCGCAGATTGGCTTTGACTACCTCCGCGACAACATGTCCGTGCGCACAGAAGATTTGATGCAGCGCGGCTTCAACTTCGCCATCGTCGACGAGGCGGACTCGATCCTTATCGATGACGCGCGCACGCCGCTGATTCTATCCGGTCCCGTTCCCGATTCAACCAACCAATACAAGCAAATGAAGCCGCTGGTCGAAAAGCTCCTGCGCGCTCAGACCAACCTGGTCAACAAAGCCATTGCCGCGGCGGAGAAGCAGGCACGCGATGAAAGCGAATTTGACTACGAGTTGGGTACCGAACTGCTCAAAGCCACGCGAGGCATACCCAAAAACCGCCGCCTCATGCGCATCCTACAAGAGGAAGGCGTCAAACGACTGATCAATCGCGTCGAAGCCGACTACATGCGCGAAAAGCGCCTAAACGAACTCGACGAGCAGCTCTACTTTGTCGTCGACGAACGCGCCAACACCATCGACATGACAGACAAGGGGCGCGACCTGCTCTCTCCCGACGAGCAGGCGCTCTTTGTTCTGCCGGATATCAGCATTGAGGTCGAGGCGATTCGTAACAATGAAGACCTCAGCGATGACGAAAAACGCTTGCAGGAAGAAGAGACGCATCGCGCCTACGCAGAGAAGAGCGAGGCTGTTCACAACATCAATCAGCTCATGAAGGCTTATACGCTCTTTGAAAAAGACGTTCAGTATATGGTCTCGGAAGACGGACGCGTCGTTATAATTGACGAATCTACCGGCCGGCCACAGCCGGGTCGCCGCTTTTCCGACGGCCTGCATCAGGCACTCGAAGCAAAAGAAGGGGTTAAGCTGCAGCACGAGACCCAGACGATTGCCACCATTACCCTGCAAAATCTCTTCCGGATGTATAACAAGCTGGCCGGTATGACGGGCACGGCTGAAACCGAGGCGGGCGAGCTTTGGGAAATTTACAAGCTTGACGTGACGGTTATTCCAACCAATCGCCCCGTTCGCCGAGTCGACCGAGAAGACCAGATTTTTCGCACGCGCAAAGAGAAGTTTCAGGCGATTATCGACGAAGTCGCCCGACTGCATAAGAAGAACCTGCCGGTCCTGGTCGGAACCGCTTCGGTCGAAGCCTCAGAGCTGCTTAGCCGCATGCTGACGCGCAATGGCATTAAGCATCAGCTGCTCAACGCGCGCTATCACGAGAAAGAAGCGCAGGTCGTCACCGACGCCGGGCAGCCCGGCGCTGTGACCATCGCCACCAACATGGCCGGACGCGGAACGGATATTAAACTGGCCCCAGAAGTTATCCGCATTGAGCGTTCAATTATCGAATCGAGCATGTCTCTAGAGGACAAGCTGCCCTCGGGAAAGACGCTTTATCAGCACTTAGTAGAAGAACCGAGCGGACTGCAGGTTATCGGAACTGAACGGCACGAAGCCAGACGAATCGACCGCCAGCTGCGCGGTCGTTCCGGTCGCCAGGGTGATCCAGGTTCCTCGCGTTTTTTCCTTTCGCTCGAAGACGATTTAATGCGCCTATTCGGCTCGGATCGCATCGCCTCTGTAATGGACAAGCTCGGCGCGGAAGAGGGTGAGGTCATAGAGCACGGTATGGTCACCAAGTCCATTGAACGGGCACAAAAAAAAGTCGAAGCGCGGAACTTTGAGATGCGTAAGCACGTACTCGACTACGACGACGTGATGAACCAACAGCGCCAGGTAATTTACAACCGTCGCCACGATCTGCTCGAGCGCGAAAGCGCACACGAGTTGATCGAAGAAATGATTGAAGACCTCATTAATCACGTGCTCATCACCTACGCCAACTCAGAGGGTCATGCCGAAGAGTGGGACTGGGAGGGGATGCAGGTTGAGTTCGGCAGCACGTTCTTTCTCAGCTTCACCGTGTCGGAAGAAGACCGTGCCACGATGCCATATGAAGAGCTGCGCGCACACCTAACGCAGACCGTACAAGAAGCCTACCAGCGACGTCTTGATACGGTGGGGCTCGACGTCTTCCGCCAAGTTGAAAAAGCCATCGCCCTCCACACGATCGACACATGCTGGCAGGAACACCTGCAGGAGATGGACGAACTAAAAGACGGTATTGGCTTTGTCGGCGTCGGCGGCAAGAACCCGCTGATCGAGTACAAGAAGGGGGCCTTCGACATCTTTGAAAGCCTCATCGCCCGCATCAGTCAGGAAACGCTGAAAAACCTCTTCCAGCTACGCATTGACACAGAAGCCAACCAGGTCGAACAGCGCCAAGCGCCCCAGCGCATCCGCGCCGTTCACCGCGATGCAACCAATATGGGATTTCAAGGCGCAGCCGCTCCTGCTGCGCCGAGCGGCCTGCCGCTGGGCCAACCGGCCAGCGATGCGCGCCAGGTAACGGCTTCCGGCCCTGGCGGATCGGAAGCGCAAGCCAACAAACAGCCCATCGTACGAGACCAGCCCAAGGTTGGGCGCAATGATCCCTGTCCGTGCGGAAGCGGTAAGAAATACAAGCGCTGTTGCGGCATTAACGAGTAGCCTAACGCGGCGCTCACCCGCCTGCGCAATGCGCTAGGTGAATACAGTGTACCGTCGTTCTGTTACGAGCCTTAGAAAGCGGCCAAACGACCATGGAATTGTGGCAGCAGGTCTGTTTAGTAGCTTATTGCTCTGTCGTAGTGATCCTTGGTATATACGGTTTTCACCGCTATCTGCTGTTGCGGCTATTCCACCGACATCAAGGCGAGACCGTTGCACCGCACAGCTGCTTCGCAACGCTGCCTCCCATCACGATTCAGCTTCCGCTTTACAACGAGTTCCACGTAGTCGAGCGACTGCTAGACGCGGTCGCCCAAATAGACTATCCGCGCGAACTGCTGCAAGTGCAGGTGCTCGATGACTCCACCGATGCAACGAGCCAGAGAGCACGGCAGTACTGCGAACGGCTGCAACGCAGCGGCCTGAATATCTACTACCTACATCGTGCAGAACGCACAGGCTTTAAGGCCGGAGCACTGGCGGCGGGGCTAGCTTCGGCCACGGGCGAGTTTGTGCTCATCCTCGATGCCGACTTTGTCCCCCCCGCCTGCCTGCTGCACAGGACGATCCACTACTTTACCGACTCACAGATCGGCATGGTGCAGACGCGCTGGGGACACCTCAACCGAGAGCACTCGCTCCTGACGCGCATTCAGTCGATTTTCCTAGACGGCCATTTTGTTATCGAGCACACTGCGCGCAGCCGCTCGGGGCGCTTCTTTAACTTTAACGGAACAGGCGGCATCTGGCGCAAAGCGACCATCGTCGAGGCCGGCGGCTGGCAGCACGACACGCTTACGGAAGACCTCGACTTGAGCTACCGCGCTCAGCTGGCGGGGTGGCGCTTTCTCTTTCTCTCGGACGTGGAGGTGCCCGGCGAGATCCCTGTGGAAATCAATGGCTTTAAGTCACAGCAACACCGCTGGACCAAAGGCGCTGTCCAAGTGGCCAAAAAGCTCTTATTTCGCATCTGGAGCAGCGATGCAGCCGTAAAGACCAAAATCGAAGCCACCTTTCACTTAACGGCCAACATATGCTACATACTGATGCTTCTCATGGCCGTGCTCACTCTACCCGTTTTGGACATCCGCACGCATCTGGGCTGGGAGCGCCTGCTCATTGTAGATCTGCCTCTATTCTCCTTCGCGACCATGGCTAT
>CAXGPR010000095.1:0-12703 GCA_964011675.1 uncultured bacterium | reverse complement strand
ATCAGACTGTCACGATGTATAAGGGTCATTACAGCGCTTTCACACAAGCCAAACAGTTGGAGCGAGAGCGGCGCGAAAAAGAAATTTCTAACCGAGAGCGAGAAATCGCGCATCACCAGCAGTTTGTCGACCGCTTTAAGGCCAAAGCTAGCAAGGCGCGGCAAGCCGGTAGCAAACAGCGCATGATTGAAAAGATGGCCGAGGATATCGTCGAACTGCCCAGAAGCTCGCGTCGCTATCCGACGTTTCGCTTTGGACAGCGGCGCGACAGTGGCCGCGATGTGTTGACGATCAGCGGCATAAAAAAAGCGTTCAACGAAAATGAAGTTCTACACGGCGTCGATCTGCTCGTGCAACGAGGCGATCGTCTAGCCATTATGGGCCCCAACGGCATCGGTAAATCGACATTGCTGAAAATCGCCATGGGCAAACTGGCAGCCGATGCAGGGCAAGTCGAATGGGGTTATGAGACGCATCCGGGCTACTTCGCCCAAGACCACGAAGAAGACTTCACGCCAGAAAACACCAGCGCCGAACAATGGATCCGCGGACATTTTCCAGAACAAAGCATTGGTTCGGTACGTAAGCGCTTAGGCATGGTGCTTTTTTCCGGCGACGACGTAGAGAAACCGCTGGCCGCGCTCTCTGGGGGCGAAGCAGCACGCTTAGTCTTTGCAAACCTAGCGCTGGCCACACCCAACGTCTTGGTCCTCGACGAGCCGACTAACCATCTTGATTTGGAGTCCATCGAAGCCCTTGTAGAAGGCTTAAAACGATACGACGGCACGCTGATCTTCGTATCGCACGACCGCTGGTTTGTAAGCCAGTTGGCCACGCGCATCGTCGAAATCAAACCAGAAGAAATCGTCGACTATCAAGGTTCATACGAGAACTATGTCCATTTCTGCGGCGACGACCATCTCGACGCCGACACCGTAGTTCTAAAAGCACGCAAGGATAAGAAAAAAAGCCAAGAAGGAGCCGCGGCTTGAGCAAATACACCGTCTTTGTGCCCGAACCCATCGCCCCGGCCGGCATGCATCTTCTGGGACAGCACTGCGATATCATCGCTCCATGGCAAACGGGCCAGCCCTACGGTGAAATACCATTAGAAGCCGATGCGGCTCTCGTACGAATCTACCGCGTCGACGCCGAGCGAATGGAAGCCGCGCCCAACCTGCGCGTCGTCGCTAAGCACGGCGTGGGACTCGACAACATCGACATACCCTCTGCCAGTGCACGACAGATAGCCGTACTCTGGACGCCGGAGGCCAATGCAGAGGGCGTCGCCCAGCACGCCATCGCCCTCATGCTGGCCTTGACCAATAAAATCAAGGAGGCTGATGCCGGCGTGCGCACTGGGCGCTTTGACGAGCGCATGGCCTGGGGCAGCATAGAGATCTCCGAGCGCACACTGGGCATTATTGGCTTGGGTCGCATCGGACGCCGCACGGCGCATAAAGCCGCGCTGGGACTGGGCATGAACGTATTGGCTTACGATCCCTATGTCGATCGCATCGCCTACGACGGGCCGGCCGTTTTTGTCGATGAGCTGGATGAGCTGCTCAGACGGGCCGACGTCGTCACCCTACATGTACCGCTAACCGACGAGACGCGCCACATCATTGACAGACAAAGCATAACTCATATGCGACCAGAAAGCTATCTGATCAACACGGCGCGCGGCGCTGCTGTAGACGAGAAAGCACTAGCCGAAGCGCTGTCGGCCGGCCGGCTGGCCGGTGCCGCCATCGACGTATTTGCTCAAGAGCCGCCCGATCCGGCTCATCCTCTGCAGAGTAACCCCAATGCGCTGCTGACGCCGCACGTGGCCGGGCTGTCCGACCGCGCGCTAGTTCGCGTAGCGACGGAGGCCGCCAAAGGTATTCTCGACGTGCTGCAGGGCCGGCACCCGCGCAGCCCTGTAAACCCAGAAATTCTTCCGCTGCAACCAAGATGATGACGCGCCCGTCCCAATAACTGCATAAATTCACACCCCGTAACGGAGGCTGTCACGAGATGGAATACAGAAAATTAGGCCGCACCGGCATCAGCGTTTCCAGTCTATGTTTAGGCACGGCTTTTCGCGCACAGGACGACGAGGCCACGTGCATACGCGTAATCGATCGTGCCATCGAACTGGGGTGCACTTTTATCGATACCGCAATTTATGGGGAGGGCCGTTCGGAAGAAATCGTCGGCAAAGCGCTTAAGGATAAGCGCGACGAAGTCGTGCTGTGCACTAAAGTTTTGAATTCTCTCGGAACCGGCCCTAACCGCAACGGTCTCTCGCGACTCAACGTGATGCGCGCCGTCGAGGCCAGCTTGGACCGGCTGCAAACCGATCATATCGATCTCTACTTACTGCACAGTTTCGATCCGCACACGCCGCTCGAAGAGACACTACGCGCACTTGACGATTTAGTTTTGCAGGGCAAGGTGCGCTACATCGGTTGCTCCAATTTTCGCGCGTGGAAAGTCATGGAAGCGCTGTGGACCAGCGATGCGAACAATCTGCACTCGTTCGTCTGCATTCAGGATCAATACAACCTGATCAACCGCTGGGAACTAGAACCCGATATGATGCCGCTATGTCGAGAGCAGGGGATCGGTATCATGCCCTACAGCCCGCTGGCCATCGGCCTGCTAACTGGTCACTACCGACGCGGGCAGGAGCCGCCCGTTGGAACGGTGTGGAGCAAGACCGAGGGACGCGGCCTAAGCGCGCACAAGTACAATTTCGAAGAAGCCATGACCGAGCACGTCGACGGGATCGTGCAAGCGCTTATTGATATTGGCCAAGCCCACGACAAGACACCAGCTCAAGTTGCGCTAGCTTGGCTTTTAGACCACTCAGAAGTCACCGCGCCCATCGTAGGTGCCGACCTGCCCGAACATGTCGATGACGCCTTTGGCGCAGCCGACTGGCGTTTGAAATGCGAAGATCGCGCTCGTCTCGATGAGGTATCTACGCTACAAGGACCTAAAAAGTACGCCTAGTGTAACAGTCTCTTTCTATACGATTGAGAGAAGCGAAGTTCCTTGCAATCGGCTACTGAGCCGAGAAGAATTTGAAAAGGGGCAAAGCTAAAAAATATCTTTGATCCTAACTCGGTAAAACAAGTGCATAAAACGATACACAGCGAGACATGGATAAAAAGAATTTCATCGTATTAGTCTTATCAACCATTATATCATTAAGTTCCTGTGCCTGTAGTCAGGAGTCAGCTTCGAACCCATCTAACACTGACCTAAACCCATCCGGTATTCAGCAAAGTAGTTCGGATTCTGCTAAAGATATAGACTTGGAATATTTATCGAGTAAGAAAGGAGCGTTGGTCACTACTGACTGCAAGTTTGAAGACTACTCTTACGCAATTGACATTTTACTGTCGTGCGGAAGTGAAGAGCTTGGAGACGCTCTTCGTCTGCATACTTTCAAAAAGCACGCCCATGACCATCGAAAGGTTTTCAACGACCAGCTACTTACCTACCGCGATGGTCGGCTTTGGTTTGATGCTTATGACCCACCCTTATGCGTAAAAACAAATAATGACCAGCAACTCGGACTATCCGATCAGACGCAAGCATGTTCAATGTTTGACCTAATTGAAGACGGCCACACATTCATTATCCAAAACAGAAACAGCGGCCTTTGCGCTGGGCTTGGAGGTTCTTCCTGCGAAAGTCACCGTCCGACAGGTGGCTACGAATGCGGAGGCATTTCTCACCGTTACTTGCCTTTATTTTTTGGTGATTGCGACAACGCACTACGTTTTACATGGAAAGAACAAGCGGATATTTGTATGAACGAATATCCCAGGAATACATGTTTTAGTTTCTAATTCAAACTCTCATGAAACGAAGAACAACTAAAGTATCAATTTGATTGTACTTTTTTTGGCGTTGATGAACTCGTGAAAGTCCGAGATCACAACAGTTTTTGGCACTTGAATAAGAATAATAGAACTATGCTCAGCTCATGCATATAGGTTCCCAGTCTAGGTCCCATGCACGCGATCCTACATCTACCACCCGCTTCACCTTCCAGCAAGAAAACCTTGCCCGCGGTCCGCTATGCCGGACGTTGCCCACAAACGGGCTGCGAACGGGCGCTGCGCCCAACGCACGAAGCCCTTTCGGCTGCAGATGAGCTAATGGATTACCTGTCGACCCACCGCACCACAAGCAACGATTTCTCTACGGCTAGCCTTTACGAAGAAGCCAACGGCAAGATGTTCGGCGTAATGGTGTGCCGCAGACAGAACGGACAGCGCGGCGTGTTGCACGCTTTTTCCGGCGAGTGGGAAAGACGTAAAACGCCCCCTGGCTGGGTACCTTCTAGCGGGTTTCTGTCCGAATACGAAGCAGAACGCGACAGAACAGAAGCCGAGGTTGCCAACTTCACGCGGCGCATTGCTGAGCTCAAAGAAGAGCTACCCGGCACGCGCGCACTGCGACGACAGATTGAAGATCTTAAAATCGAACGCGGGGCTCTGTCGCGTGCGCTGACCGAACGTATCCACGATGCCTATCGATTTGAGAACGCACTCGGAGAAGTATTGCCGCTCAGAGACGTAGATACCAGAGGCGTGCGGCCTCCCACCGGCATGGGCGACTGCTGTGCGCCCAAGCTAGTGCAATACGCTATTCGCCAAGGCTTGGAACCACTGAGCATGATCGAATTTTGGTGGGGCGCCTCGTCGCGCGCGCACCCGCGCATCGAGGGACACTACTACAGCGCCTGTCGTTCCAAATGCTACCCTATTATGGGCTTTCTGCTACGCGGCATAGACGCTGCCGAGGTCTGCTGATGGGCGATTTTATCCTGCCCAACCTACGCGATAAACCGCTTTCCGTATTGCACGTGGGAAGAGGTTTTGTCGTCGTCGACAAGTTGCCCCATTTTCTTTCGGTGCCCGGACGCGGGCCCGACATGGACGACTGCGTCGTTGCGCGCGTCAAAGAAGTCTTTCCCCTCGCTAAAGGACCCATCTCCGTTCATCGCCTCGACGTAGAAACGTCGGGCTTGATGGTGCTAGCGCTACGCCGCGACGTGCACCGCACGCTCTCTATGCAGTTTGAAAAGCGCGAAGTAAACAAATCGTACATCGCTTTATTAGAAGGGCGCGTTGAGGCTGACGGCGGTCGCATTGAGCTGGCCTTCAGCCTCGATTGGCCCAACCGCCCCAAGCGCGTGTACGATCCGCAAAACGGCAAGTTAGGCATTACTGAGTGGGAAGTCATTGAACGGACGAAGAAAGCCACGCGCGTGCGGCTCAAACCCATCACTGGACGCACGCATCAGCTGCGCGTGCACGCCGCGCACGAAAAAGGCATCGGCCATCCTATCATCGGTGACAGCCTATACGGCAATCCCGATCTGGCCGAACGACTCATGCTACATAGCACACAGCTATCCTTTAACCATCCGGAGACGAGCCAGCGTCTGCACTTTGATATGCCGGCGCCGTTTTAGTCGCCATATTCAGCTATGAATGTTCGATGCACGTCTTTGTCGCCATAGCAATCTTCGCTACCCTCAGCTAGCTCTTCTAATTGATAACCGCTACATACGCGTTGCACTTCGACGCACCGTATATCTTCGTCGACAGTATAATCGATGCGCCAAGTGCGAAAGGCAATACGGTAACTGTCACCGTGCGACACGATGCGCTTACGCTCGGCGTGAGTAGGATCAGTGCGCAGTTGCACCTGAAGAAAGTTTTTCAGATCCCAGCCGGCCTGCTGGCGAACCCAGTCTATCTGCTGCTGGGCATATGAGTTCACCATCAGCGTATAGACCGCTTCCTCGCACGCTTCAATCCAGCCGGCCCGCGCTTCTGGAAAAGCGTCAGCATAAGGCACGTAGGGTTTAATGTCGAGCACGGGCGTGCCATCAAGCAGGTCATGTTGCCCAACATGCAGACGGCCGCTCTCTACGCCCAGCAAGCGAACACAGCTCAGACCAATGCGGTTGGGACGGTGCGGCGAGCGCGTAGCAAAGACGCCTAGCCTGTCTGCATCTGCCCTTGGCGGCTGCACCAGTGAATGCCACCGCTCGTTCAAGTGTAACTCGTAGACAATCCAAACGCGCTCAAACCCTTCTATCCCACGCAAACCAAGACGTAAATTATCGTCCTCAACAAGCTGGATCCACGCCTCGTTTTCAGGCGCAATACTGGCCTGGCGTGCAGCTTCATAACGATAGCGCTGATGGCATTTTACATACCCTATGTGTGTAAAACTGTTCAATAGAGCGCTACACTCCACAATGAGAGACTATTAGCATGGGTTGTTACCGTAAGCTAAGGCAATGCCTCAATATAGAAGATTGCAAATAAGCGCGCATTGAGATGTAGTCAACAAAAAAGTCTGACCACCAGCTCTCAGTGACACAGAGCAACGCCTTTAATATATTTCCACCGCACAAATCACCTGAAAATTACAAGGATGTCTCATATGACGGATCAACGTGTATCTCTAGCTCTTATTGGATGTGGCAGCATCGCCCAATCACACTGGCAAGGCATACAAAGCGATGCACCAAACGTGCACGTTACAGCTGCTATCGACACGGATTCTGAACGCGCGCAGGCCATGGCTGAGCAGACCGGAGCCCAAGCCTTCACGTCAATACACGAAGCCTTAGAAAAAGGCTCGTTTGACGCCGTTGATATCATGCTGCCACATGACCAGCATGAAGAAGCAGCCATCGCGTGCTTTGAGGCCGGCAAGCACGTCGTTTTAGAAAAACCGATGGCTATCACCTTAGATGCCTGCCAGCGTATCATGGACGCAGCGGCAAGCGCAGGCACCGTGTTCATGGTCGCCGAGCAGTCGCATTACTGGCCCGATGCTGTGAAAATACGTCAAATGATTGACGAGGGCGCGATCGGAGAAATCATCACCGCACGAGCTTTTTTTGGCGGTTCAGTGGGCAGTGGATGGGGCTCCAAGCCTTGGCGCTACGAATTGGCCAAAGCCGGCGGTGGCATCACGATAGACGGCGGCGCACATTGGATTCGGCCGTTGCGCATGTGGTTAGGTGAAATAGACGAAGTGGTCGCTGTAACTGGACGCCCGCTGGCTGATATGGAAGGCGAATCGCTGGCCCGCGCGCTCCTGCGCTTTCAATCAGGTATCGTTGCCGTATTTGACGCGCTACGAGCCGGCTCTTTTATGGGCCCAAGCGAAGAGTTTCGCGTGACAGGCACAGAGGGAGAATTGCTTGTAGAAAAGGGGCACGAAGGTCGCGTAATGCTTTACACAAAAGAGTATTCTGACGGCCATGTGCTATTACAGAAAGATGTGGGGCGCAATGCCAGCTTCGGCTACGAGCTGCAAGATTTTGCGCTGGCTGTGATCGAAGGCAAAGCTTTGGAAGCCGGACCTGAGTATTCTCTGGGAGAGCTGCGAACTGCGTTGGCGATCTATCGATCGGCAGATACTGGACAGTGGGAAAAAGTGTGGGACTAAAAAACTGAGACTCGATCCGTTTACTGCTTTAGAAGCTAGCTTAACTCACTTACCTTACGCCGGTCATCTAACTTGTTTAAGCCATTTAACGCGGCGATCCGATACCCCTCAGCAAAGGTGGGATAGTTAAATACCTGATTAATGAAGTAGTGCACGCGGGCGTGAAAATCGATGGCTAACTGACCGATATGTACGAGCTCGGTCGCGTTGCTACCGATAATATGCACGGCAAGCACTTCGAGCGTCTCAGCGTGAAAAATCAGCTTAAACATACCCGTTGTATCACCGGCGATTGGGCCACGTCCCAACTCGTAGTAGTATGCGAGGCCGACCTGAAAGTTGACGCCCTGCTCCTTGAGTTCCTCTTCTGTTGGACCAACACCTGATACCTCGGGAATCGTGTAGATGCCGTAAGGAAAGAATTCGGGAAACTGGTGGGTCTTGAGGGCGAAGGCATTGCGCACAGCCAATCTGCCTTCCTCCATGGCAGTTGAAGCCAGTGACACTTGTCCAATCACATCGCCTGCGGCATAGACACGCGGGTTAGAGCTCTGAAATAGTGGGTTAACATTGATATAACCACGTTCATCTTGACTCACGCCGGCCTGTTCCAACTGCAGGGTTTCAACATTGGCCGTGCGCCCAAGCGCATAAAATAGGCACTGGGCGCGTAGGACCTCACCGCTCTCCATTTCTACTTCGGCCAGACCATCATCGCCATGACGAATCTCTCGAACCGTCTGCTCCATCTGCAATTCAACGCCCATCTGCTTTATGTACTCACCAAATAACCGTGCAATACCCGTATCCAACAGTGGCAATAGACGATCAGCACGATCAACCATGGTAACTTGTGTACCTAGCCCCGAAAACATAGTTCCATACTCGCAGCCGATAATCCCACCGCCCAACACCAGCATAGACTCTGGAAGGTAGTCCAGTTTGAGAATACTGTTTGAGTCAAGAACGACCCTTCCGTCAAAAGGTACTCCATCCGGATTCCGTGGGCGTGAGCCAGTCGCAACGAGAAAGCGGTCGGCACACATAGTTTCGATAACCTCTCCCTCATGATCGACCACTTCAATGCAATCGTGGTTGATAAAGCGGCCAAACCCGTTCACACACTCAATATCGTTTTTAGAAAACTGGCGCGCTATCAATCCATTTTGGTCTTCTATAACTTTGTGCAGACGGAAGTTTAGGTCGTTAATAGATATATCCGAAGTTTCTCCCGTACTACCGTAGTAGGAGCGGTTGCGAAAACCCGTTAGATCGAGAATCGCTTCACGTAAGGCTTTAGAGGGAATAGTACCTTGGTTAAGACAGGCGCCACCTAGATGGCCTACCGCATCAATAACCACCACTTTTTTTCCTAACTTTGCCGCCTGTATAGCACCTTTTTGGCCGGCAGGTCCAGAACCAAGGACCGCCAGATCTACTCGCCGCCGTCGCATTTTCGCGTTGCCTTCCTGAAAAGGTCAGACACAGAAGATAGGATTCCTAGGGTAAAGAGCAACGCTGGGGAAAGCGCAGAAAGCGCTGAGCTGTGCCGCCCATAATGGCCGCCCTTTCGCTTTCGCTGATCTGCGGCATCAGTTGATTGATTAATTGCGTCATCTGGCCGTAGCCAGGCTCCTCATATACCCACGGCGCGTCACTAGCCCACATGAGTCGATCTGCACCGAAGTCGTTGTAAAGCGTTCGATGCCAACCCATCAAGTCTTCATAGGGATAGGCTTGCTTTGAAAAAGCATACTGGCCCGAAAGTAGGACAGTTACATTCTCGTAGCGAGCCAGACGATAGACGGTGTGCAGTGAAGGGTTATACGAAGGGGTCTCTATACGCGGTCGACCGTACTCGTCAACGCGAAATTTACCCTCGCCCGGACAGATACCGAGATGGTTAAAAACCACGCGCACCTGCGGAAATGCCTCTACTAGATAAGCTGTCAAATGCGCGTCTGCCGCACGTATGTAAAGCCACAGCACGTAATCCCTCTCAGCGGCATGTTGCCAGATGGGATAACTCTCAAAGGTGCGTACATCAATAGGAGCAAAAGGATCGCGTGGTCCACCCAGCGTTCCGAGGCGAAATCCGACAATGCCGCCTCCCTCTGCTAGGCGGTCCATATGCGCTTTGGGATCTGGACAATTGGGGGGAATGAGCCCAATACCTAAAAAGCGATCAGGGTATGTTTTTAAACATTGCTGTAAATAAGCGTGCTCTGCAATTTGGGGGCCTCCTAGCTGTACGAGCATGGCCTGATCAATTGTATTTTCTTGCATGAAACCGAGAAATTTTTCTATGCTTTCTTCCCGATCGCTAGGTGCTAAATCTGTCGACGTGCGTGGGAACAAGCTTGATGATTTGGCAAAAACGTGTAAATGTGCATCGATGCGCACCATTTTAGACCTCCAAGCCAAATAATGCTCGGCGCTCAGGCGTCGTGCACAGCGGAGCAATTGCTTTAAACGTATCGGGGTGCACTTTCTCTGGCGTACGGCGCTCGTAGATTAAGATAATCGACTTGCGCGATGTGGTCGTCGTATTATCCATAGCCGTGTGCCAACCGTACGAGTTAAAGACAATAGCTGTTCCAGCCTTGCCAGGCAGTCGACGGTGTCCCGGCATGCTCTCGCCCATCTTGGGTCGCTTATAAGGTCCGCTACCCGCTCTGTGCGAACCCGGAACAAAGGCAAATTCACCGCTCTTTTCATCCACATCTTCGACGTAAATCTGCACTTTAATATGCAATGGATTACTCATTGGCACGTCCGCGTGCCAACCCGTGTAACTGACGGGCCATACTGGAACGCTACGTACCTGCGGACCCAAAAAGAGTGTTTCTCCATCAGTAAAATCTTGTAACAAGCCAAACCATGACGGGTGATCGACTATATCTACAAAGATCTCATCGCGCTCTAAAGGCTGGGGTATATCGAAACACGTTGGCATCGTTTCACCGCGTGCCACGCGCGCCAGCCAATCTTCTTTGCATTCGACAACAGCTTTATCAAAGGCTGCTTGCAGGCGCTGTAATTGCGCTCCGCGCAGGGCATTTTCAAGCACGATGTATCCCTCTAATTCCCACTGCGCTTTCTGTTCAGGCGTCGGCCCAACCGTTTCTGGAATCATAGATTTATTCTCTCACATATCGTCCAACGGAAATATAGGCCGTTGGATCTGCGTAAAGGGAAAAGGCCGCAGGTCTAACGAAGTCAAACCGGGCCCGTCAGCTTCGATAATAGCACCAGCTAGCGATGCAAATGCCGCACGAAAATGCACAGCGGACTTCACGACTAACACGTCCATTTCCTCGGGCACAAGACCGCAAGCACGAAATACTTCCGGATCACGCTGCTGTAAACGCTCGCTGCACACTATAACCCAAATCTCGCCGATATCGAGTACTATGCTCGGACCCATATTGGCCCATGCACCACGGGTCATTGCCCCTGTATACTGATAGCGTCCATCCACCATAGAATGCACCACACCCTCAACTTCTAGCGGCTCCCCGTGCAGCGCATCTGTCTTCGCTCCAAGTGAAACGGCTATGCGCTGCCCAACGCCAGCTTCTTTACCCTGTGCGACCACCTCAGGATCGTATATAGCTGCAACGGCCGCGCGACGCACACCCTGATCAATGAGCGCACGCACGATTTCAACGCTGTCATTTGCTCCTCCACCTCCTGGATTGTCGGCTATGTCGGGTATGACAACAGGCTTCTGCGTACTAACCAACGCCTGACGGACGGCCTCTTCAACTGGACGAGTTTGATAGACGAACTCCTGCCGACGCGACCAAGCCATATCGCGCAGCATACACGCTTCTGTGGTCGCTACTTCCCCATCACCATCTGTGTAGACTAATACTGCAAAACCTAAGGGAACAATGTCAGCATAGGGAAAGCCCGCAAAGAGCGACGTGGTAAGAATGGCGGCGGAACGCTCAGGGCGCAGGGCGATATTCCAAAGGTCTTTATAAAGACCCGATTCGGTATGACAGGTAGCACAAGGCGGTATCAGCGGCGGCTTTTCTAGTGCCCATACAGGACGCACTGTACCTGTTGCAATACGCGCTATGAGCTGAGTCGCCTCGACGCCTCGTTCGTATATATCTGTATGGGGATACTTCTGGTAGCCAATCAGTACGGTGGCACTATCAAGCATCTGTTGCGTAATATGCGAGTGGAGGTCGAGTATAGCCACGATAGGCAATTCTTGGCCTACCACATGCCGCAAGCGAGCCAATAGTTCGCCTTCACCGTCGTCCAGACCCTCTACGGCCATCGCCCCGTGCAGAGACAGAAGAATACCGTCTATATCACGGTGTCGGTTAGTCGCCTCTACAATATGGCCAGCGATGTCTTCAAACGCGTCAGTTGTCACGCGTCCTGAGGGCGTCGCTGCTGCGGTCACGGTAGGCACAAAGGTGTCACCGCGCGACTCAATCTCGTCGATAAAACCACCCATACCCGTCTCTGTATTGCGTGCCACGTGTACCGCGTGCTCACCGACAGCATAGGTGTGCGCCTTAAAGGCATTTAAATCAGTATGAACAGAGGAAAACGTATTCGTCTCGTGAGAAAAACCACCAATCAGCCATTTCATAAGCGATGGTCTCTTATTCTGTGAGTTGCAACTCGTCTGAGCGCAGATTCGTTTCAATCGTTACGTGCACGAGCGTATCACCCATATCAAGACGCGAGCGGCACTGATCTGCCGTCAGCGGCCGATCCGCAACGATGGAAATAATAGCTGCATAGATATCCGGACCTATTGACCACAGATGTAAGTCCACTATGCGAACGTCCGATTCGTCTCCTTCAATTTGATCTCTTATTTGAGTACGCATCTCCTCTGGGCCTTGTCGATCTAGCAGCACATCACCCGTCGATTTCAACAAACCCAACGACCAGCGCGCCACCATGAGCGCACCAACAATACCCATAAGTGGATCCATCCATACGAGACCGAAGTACTTGGCCGCCAGCAGAGCAAAGATAGCGGTAAACGAAGTCAGTGCGTCAGCTAACACATGCAGGTAGGCTGAACGTAGATTGTGATCGTGTGAGTGATCGTGTGAGTGACCGTGATCGTGTGAGTGCAAGCCTAAAATCCACACCGATATTCCGTTGACCAACAAACCAAGTACGGCTACCAAAATTGCTTGATTAAAGGCGATAGAAACCGGGTTGAGTACACGCTCTACGCTTTCCC
>CAXGPR010000094.1:0-12934 GCA_964011675.1 uncultured bacterium | reverse complement strand
ATTTCACCGCTGTTTGGTATGCTGCTAGCCGCTATGTTCTTGAGAGAAAAAGTTACGCTGCGAATTGCTATAGGTGTGGTGCTGTGTATGGGGGGCGTCTACGCGGTGCTTTGAGGTCCTACTCATACAGTAAATTGCAGATCAGTGCAATGAAATTTATTCGCAGATAACTGATTTATCAGTTATCTAGTTTGTACCACCACACTTTACGACGTATGCGCACGCTAGCACCTGCTGAAATACTCATAATCGTATTCTTTAGGTATAAAATTTCGAAGTAATTTTTCCTAGGCCGATACAACCTCGCTCCATCACTAATCTGTTTCCAATCGGCAACCGTTTCCACAAACACACGATTCTCACCTATAAGAGCAGAGGACAAGATATTGCGTATGAAATACGCTCCTTTTGAACAAATTTCCACGTTGTTTTTTCGCTCCAAATCATATGGTATGCCTATCAAGTCTCTACCGTGGTGCTCCTTTTGATACACATACTGCCGGAGATTTTTATCGTTTTCGGACGCACGCTCTTCCCAATTACTTCCGTGCCCTAACTCGACTTTACTCGAGGTTTCCGTGTAATGATGCGAACAGCACAAATAATCTTTCGTCACATATTTTCTCATTAAATCAACGCCAGATTCACTCATCTCACCGTATATATCTGACAACATCGCATCAATAGCAGGAACGCCCGTCCAATCACCTATAATGGAGTCATCGGACAACAACATACTTGGCTCAAAATCCATCAACTCCATCGCACGACAACAAAGATTCATATTCAACCGCTCTTGACCTGCTATAATTCGCCCCAGCGTATTGTTAGTAACACCTAAAGCATTAGCTAGATCGGTTTGGCTCCATCCACGTATTGCCATAGCTTGCGATAGGCGACTGCCGATAAATTTTGAGTAGGCACTCTGTCGATTTTTGTTGCTTTCAAACCTACTCTGTAAATCACTCTTAAGAACCTTCGGCTCCATATTGCGTACGGACATATCGTTTTACACCCTCAGTTAGTCAACGATTTTTTGGTTATCGCTCAACTGAAACCATACCTTGCGCCATATCCGCACGCCAGCACCTTTGGAAATACTCATAATAGAATTTTTCAGATAGAGCATATCTCCGCAGTAAAACTGACTCTCAAGCGCATTACTTTCGATCATTCTTCTCTGTATTCCTACTTGCACAAAGATACAGTCTTCATCTATTAAAACAGCAGAAGCAACTTTACGCACATAACGAGTACCCATTGAATTGCGCAGATTTTCTTCTCTTTCCAACTCGTATGGAATTCCTATCATATCTCTGCCATGATGGGCACTTTTGTATACGTACTGTCGCAACGATTTAACACCTTGTACTGATCGCTTGTCCCATATTTCTCTGTCTTCTATTTCGCACACGGAATTTTCCACGTAATGGTGCGAACAACACAAATAATCTCTCGTCACATACTTACCTAAAGCGTCAACGCCAGACTGACTTTTATCTCCATATGTGTCTGTCAGCATTTCATCAATGGCGGTAAGACCCGTCCAGCCACCTGGAATAGGCTCTTCGGAGAGCAACAAACTCAGCTCGTATCCCATTAACTCCATTGCACGGCAGCAAAGGTTCATGTTCAAACGTTCTTGGCCAGCTATGATGCGGCTCAATGTGTTGTTAGTAACATCCAGTTCGTCAGCCAACTGGGTCTGGCTCCACCTGCGAGCCTTCATTGCCTGAGATAATCGACTGCCAATTTGCTTCGAGTAGTGCGCCTCTCCAGATCTAGCTTGATGATCCTTCACCTGTTCTGATGCCTTTTTAGCTGCTATAACCGATTCAAATTGACTTGGTAAATCCTGCACGCTCATATCATACCTCTTCGATGAAGCTTATATACTCATTTTTCAGCTGAGTCATCTTTCTTTAATCTCTGCCCAGTGTCGCCTCACGATTTTTGGCACTAGTCGTCCATTTCTTTCATAGTCTTCTAATAGACGCTCGAGCTCGAGATGCTCGATAATGCGCGTTGTGCGCTTAAGGTTCGAATTATTTATCGACACTATATCAACGTCGAATATCGCAACAACTTGTTCCCCAGCAGTGTATGCCTTGCAGAGGGTCGAATGTCGCTCTGTCTCGTTTTGCCTTGACGCCGCAAGATTAAGTTCGAGTTCACGCTCATACGTGATACCCTCTCTCGGTCGCCATGGATTTTTCGTCTCAGCACCAGTAAATTCTTCGTCGCGCCCGCGAAACATCAAATATTTTGGACTGATATACTCCTTGTAACTCTCGATATGTGCCTTTGTTGTGCAGTTGTGTATCGTTGTCAGCATCCGATCGATAGACGCGATACCGGTTAGGCTAACGACTGGAAGGTCACGATTTGCGTCAAAGAGCACCTCGGCGGTCGTGCCACATGCTTGAGCAATATCGTATACCAAAGCTATCACGTTCCTGTATGTCGAACCCGACAGCATTCGCTGTATTGTCTTACGATCAACTCCAACGGCTTTAGCCAATGATTGATGTGAGTGCGACGAATTAGAATATAATTTCTGCAAACGGATCCAGAATAACGACGACTGATGAAATTTATGAGTTGGTTGATCATCGACCGAACTACCGTCCTTTCTATCATTCGACACAGTCGTTTTGAACACCCGCAATGTCTTTTTTGTTGGATTTTCCATAAGTAGCCAATCCTAGTTTTACAGAGTCCATGCTAAGCTAACACACAGGAAATACTTTTCAAATAAAAAAATGCACCAGATTTGGGTCATTTTTTCTTTTTTTATACCAAAAAGAAAAAAAACACTCATGGAAAAGACAAATTTGTCTCATTTTATCATGACCAGATATCCGTTTAGCGTTTTTGAGTTACGCTAAAAATGAGCGTAGATAAATCTAAACCAAATGGGTTTTTGGCTTGCTAGTTATATTGATATGAATTTGGATGCAGAGAATAACTGCCACACGCGCTACTCCAATAGGTCGGCCTACCAACAACTTTTCAGTCGTAGCAAAAAAATCTATATGAAACGCGACACAAATAAAAAGTCTGACCTTTCAAACCAGTCAGCAGCACTGCCAATGCAAAATACTTTCAATATGTTGTCGACATTATCGGGCAAGTACGCGGTATATTGGCTGTTTGGAGTGACCCTGCTAACCGCCTGCAGAGACGGCGGTCAATCCGAAGGCGATACGATCGACTTCGCGCGCTGGACAAACCCTGTTACTGGCACCGTTGTCGAACTGCCCGAAGGGTGGCGCCATAGTCCGGACACGGCGTCAAGCGGCCAGACCGTCGTCGGCTACTTTCTGCCGCGCTACGCTTGGATGAAGGGTCAGTACGGACACATCAGCCTGCACCATGAAGACCTATCGGATAAGACGTTCAGCATAGAGGAGTATAGCGAACGCCTAGTCACTTACCTCCAGCGTAAAGCCGAGAGCGTTACGCAAACGGTCTATTCCAAAGGGTCCGAAGTGGAGAAGGCACATTTCGAGGTGGAAACGGTTTACCAGCGCAAGCGCAAGGTGCTACGCTGCCTAATTTGGACACACGGCGACGGCCATTTTTGGTATTCCATTACCGAAATGCTAGCCGATGACCGCGCCTTTATTACCCAAGCTATGCCCGTCGTAGATCTACTCGTAGAGAACGTCGCGTCTAAACCTGCACCTTAACAACGACTTTTTTAATTGACCGCGGTGCGTCTATAGCCATGCCCGGCATGTGCGCATCCTGCGGCTTTAGGATGGTGAAATAGCCCGCGCGTAGCATGTAAAATTCCCCCTCGCCTTCCAACGTATAGAAGTCCTTCTCTGCATCGTAGGGATTGGCCTCCATGCCCTTGACCGGGCGATAACCCATATGTTCAGCACCATAAGCTACATACTGTACATCCAAATAAGTATGATGCGCTTCCCAAAAGCCCTCACTCTTGGGCTTGGAGTCATACTCTTGTACCAGTGCATAAACCGCATCGCCGTCAATATCATAGCGACCGGGCATCACTTGGCTAAAGTCTGTATCCTGTAGATAACGCAGCGCTTTTTCAATACCTGTCCCCAGTGAGTAATACTGCGCTGCGTTTTCCAACTCATCGACAATCATTTTTCCCCTTATGTTTTTCACATAACATTACGTAACTTACTTGCATAGTCCCACAATATTTTTCCGAACCCAGAACACTCGTCCAATAATCTGGAAAAAGCGCATTATCGGAACGAGAAATTGTAGGTAACTCAAACCACGTCGCCAAGCTTAAAGTTGGCCAGATCCTCCAAAACCTTCAGAATGGCAACGTGATCGGCTTGAGCATCGCCGTGTGCTAAGCAACTATTGTAAAGCTGCCACGCATTGGTCGCACTCGGCAACACCATGCCCAGTTCTTCAGCCGCGCTAACAGCTAACCCCAAATCTTTTTGTTGTAGCTCTACTCGAAAACTCTGATCAAAGTTTCGCTCCAGCATGCGCTGGCCATGGTTTTCCAAAATGAGCGAATGAGCAGCACCCCCCATAAGTGCCTGGCGCACCTTATGTGGATCAGCTCCGGCCTTAGCAGCGAAAAGTAGCGCCTCGGCAACAGCCTCCACTGTAATCCCAACGATAATTTGGTTAGCCACCTTACAAACCTGTCCATCACCATTGCGCGAACCGATCAGCGTAACGGTGGTGCCCATTACATCGAAGAGTGGTTTAACCTGATTGAAGATCGCTTCTGGACCGCCCACCATAATAGTCAGTTCACCCGTTTCTGCGCGCCCTGCGCCTCCGGACACTGGCGCGTCCAAATAAGCGCATCCCAGCGCGTTGATGCGACGCGCAAAATCAATGGTCGCCGTGGGCGAAATAGAACTCATATCAACAACTGTCTGGCCGGTCTGCAGTCCATTAGCCACTCCGTCCTCAGCAAAAAGCACCGTTTCCACGTCGGGCGTATCTGGCACCATCACAACGACAGTATCAGATGCTCGAGCGACTTCGCTGTTGGTCGGCTTAACCTGGGCACCGCCATCGAGCAGATCTCTGGGTAGCGGGGGATCAAAGTCGACGAGGACCAATTCGTAGCCAGCCGCTTGCAGGTTGCGGGCCATGGGGCAGCCCATAATGCCCAGGCCAATAAAGCCTATAACGGGTTTATCGCTCAAAGCCTTTTCTCCTATAGGTCGCTCTCTTCGGCGATGGTGTCCCAACCGACAATGCTCACACTATCTTCTATCTCGCCGATGGCAATATTGGCGAAAGTCAGCGCCAGATTGCCTTCTTCCAGATGACCACCAAAGCCGTTGCGCTCGTCGGAAAAATCGACATGGCAGTGCACCTTACCGTCTAGAATAAACCCGTTGAACGAACAAATATCGAGCGGCTGGATGCTCTTGGGATAGCTCTCTTTAGGCGGCAGTTCGTTGCTCATAACCACGTGAAAGTGCGAGTAACTACAGGAGCCAAAACCGGTCAAGATCAGCCCGTTTTTAATGTTATGCTCCCGCACAGCTTGACGCAGGCCCAGCAAGATGTCTTCACCGGGTGCAATGCGCACAAGCACCACCCGTTTCATACTCGTTTCACGCGAAATCACAGCGATATCTCCTTTGGTTATACAGTACCACACGATCGAGGTGCACTGTCTCACACATAAAGCGCACTCAGGGCGCGCAAAAGAGCCCTATACGCCGTAGCCGAGCAGGCGCGCGCGACGCCTCTATACGCAGTCGAACACGTCGGATTATAACGCGGCTGAAACGCTCCAAGCGCTTATAGCCGATGCAACCACCGCGAACTATTTCCTTCCACCGACCTTCGTGCAAGCCCTCCAAGACAAAGCGTTCGACCCGCTGACCCTCTTCAATAGCCTCCTGCAGCAACAAGCGATCAACCGTTTTCTCAGCGCCTAAGTCCAGCGTTAATACGTCGATATCTGATTGGGCAGACCAGTAGCTATCCTCCGCGCCGTCTACGGCCGCTCCTCCTCCTTGCGCAAGGCCTGCTACGTCTTCACCAAATGTCGCATCAAGCACCGCGCGCAATTCATTTAAACGCGCCACGTCGTTTTCGTGAAAGAGGCCGCGCTGGTCTGGAGGCACATTGAGTAGGAGCACGCTGTTGCGACCCACGGAGCGGTAGTAAATGTCCAGCAGATGTTCGAGAGGCTTGACCTGCAGGTCTTGCGAGGCGTGGTAAAACCAGCCTGGCCGAATTGATACATCACACTCGGCCGGGTACCAAAAAGACACTTCGTTCTCCGCCAAGTTATCGCGGCTGCCCAGATCGTTGGCTCCGTTGTCCACCTCGAGAAAGTCGACACCGCGCTCACCCTGACCGCGCGGACCAGCCACTACACTCCACTCGTCGTCGCGCGCTAGTCCCGTTTCATTGCCCACCCAACGCACGTCCGGGCCGCATATAGCGATAGCCGCCTCAGGCTGTAACTGACGCACGAGCGCGTAGTAGCTATCCCAGTCGTATTCTTGCTTCTTGCCGTTGGGTCCCTCACCGCAGGCACCGTCAAACCACACCTCTGCTATGGGTCCGTAATTACTCAGCAGCTCGCGTAGCTGGGCACGAAAAAAGGCGTTGTACGCAGGTGAATCGCCATAGCTGCGTTCGTGGCGATCCCACGGCGAACAGTAAACACCGAATTTCAATCCAGCACGGGCGCATGCTGCGCTAACCTCTGCTACAACATCGCCCCTACCGTTATGCCACAAACTGTTTTTGAGCGAGTGCTCGGTGTGTTCACTAGGCCACAAACAGAATCCATCATGATGCTTGGCCGTCAAGATCAACAGCTTCATACCAGCGTCGCAGCAAGCGGCTACCCACTGGTCTGCATCAAACTGTGTCGGATTAAAAAGTGCCGGATCCTCTGTGCCGTCTCCCCACTCGCGATCGGTAAACGTATTGATACCAAAGTGGGCAAAAGCAATGTATTCCAATCGCTGCCATGCCAACTGACGCGGCGTTGGGCGGGCCGCCAGCGCCTGCACGAGCACGTCGTTACTGTCCATCCGCATCTTCTTCCGTTTTTAACATAGAAGAAACCTTATTGGGACACCTTTTCGCGCCGTCGCTCGCGTGAATTGCGCGGCATCTTTTCCTGCAGCCTATTCACACCATTTTCGCCCTTAATCAAATCAAAAGCGTCATATAGCTCGCCTGTTGCCATATAGGCACGATATACCAACTTGTCTCCGTCAACTTCAATGATTTGATATAGCTGCGTATCTTCAGCAACACGTCGCATAAGCGGATGAACACCACTTTCGTACATCTTGGGCCCACTCACTGAAACCACGTACACAGTCCCACCATCTTCATCGCGCATGCTCAATCCGCCGCGCACATTACGCGTGCGTCCATAAGTATGGTCGTGACCTTGTAAGACCAAGTCTACCTCGTGACGGTCAATAATAGGCATCCAAAGCGCGCGCAAATCATCATTATCGCGACCAGCCGCTGCCGAAAAAATAGGGTGGTGAAACGTAAGCACCGTCCAGTGCTGCGGATTATCAGCTAGTACGCCATCAAGCCACGCGACTTGCTCTTCGAGCTGTTCATTGGTGTTGAGTACAACGATGCGCACGCCCTGATAGTCGACGTAATAGACCGTTTCTTCTAACCCTTCCGGTCCGTGTGTTGGCAGAGTAAACTGCGGGCGCCAATGAGTCGACAGATAACGTGCTCCTTCTTCATTAGCCCCGTATTCGTGATTGCCCGCCGCCAGTATGCTCGGCAACATACCGTTAAGCCAGCCTGCCGCATAAAACCAATCACCCCATTCAGCATCGCGGCTGTGTCGGTCAACCATGTCACCCGCATGAATAATAAAACGTGCATCACTGGCGTGCTTATAGGCTTGGCGAATCACGCGCGACCAGTGCGATTTGACATCGTTTTGAGCATCACCAAAATAGATAAACTTAAAGGGTTTTCTCTGGCGACTGGCAGTACGGAACTGAAACCACTCGCTCCAGTTAGCACCATCACCGACGCGATAAGCATAAAGAGTCTCGGGTAAAAGTCCCTTAAACTCCACGGAGTGATAACTTGCTTCGCCTAAGTCGGTGATCAACACCTGTGTTGTAGATGGTACCGTCACAGCGCTATTACTCATGCCCTCAACTTTTCTATAACCACCGTGTGGCGTAGCTACCGTCAATTCGGCTACTGCACTATCGACGACCGCAGCCGTGCGCCAGGTGACAGCCTGCGACGTAGCCGGATCGTCTGTCCACGTCAGCATAATTCGATCAGGCACATCCAACGGCTTGTAAAACTCAACCTCTGAAACGGGTTCAGGCATATGAGCATGGGCTACCGCTACCCACAAAACAAATAACGTGTTTTTTACTGTGGAAAACATATGGTTCCTTTTCACGTGTTTATTAATGCGACATTACATCGCGTTCAAACAGCAGATAAGAGTCATATACTTGGCAAGACGTGAGCTATCACGCCATACCTCAACACATATCGGACCGCTACCTCACCCACGGACGCGGCGTTGACCCTATTACAAATCCGTGTACTTGGCAATGGGCGCAGCATGCACCGCACGCTCGGCACCGGCCTGCAGCGCATCAATTTCGCGCTGAGCAGCCTGCACCTGTGAACCGCTATTGAGCACCTCAAGCCCCATGCGCACGCGGTGGGTTTGGCCCGGGCCTAGCTTCACGAGGCGTCCGTGAGTACGTTCAAAGGCCTTGGCGTTGGGGTAATCGGTTCCTGGCTCAAGGCCCGTCACGTAGCCATCGGCTTCCGATGCCGTATTTTTCCACTGGGTGAAAGCCGGCAGTTCGTTCTTGTTGAAGCGCAGCAGAAGGGCCCGATCGGCGGCCGCATTACGCAGCATCGCCATCGTGGCGCCGTTGTCCTCAGCCAGTAAATCATACCAGTAGACCTGCTCGACGTAGCCCGCCGTCGGTCCCAAGTATTCCTCGTACGCATCGAGCCCTTCAACGGCGCGTGGATCGCGCGGAGCCACTTCCCTAGCAGCCACCTCCAGACGCGATCCCGCCTCGAGAAACGGCGCGCCAAAATTGCAGTGGTAGAGCAGCTCCATCTCAGCATTAATGCCCTTCATATTGGTGACCTCGTCTTCGATAAGCAGTTCGTTCGAGCCCACGTGCGTCGAGACGGTAGCCACGAGCCTATACTGCGGACAGAACAGTCCCGCCTCGTGCACTTCGCCGCGCACCACGAGCATTGCCGGATCGCCGGGGACGACGAGTACCTCTACGCGCCAAGCGGGCAGGTTAGCAATCTTGCCGTGCAGCGTCAGGTCTACCTGCGTCGGCACGCCCATGTTATTGGGCACGACGTCCGGCCCCGGTGCTCCCGTCGAATCGAGGCCACAGCGCACGATGGCCTCGTCAAAGCCAGCCAGCCAGCCCAAGCCGCCTCGGTCCTGCAGGTCGACCAAATTGGGGTGGACGGGTCCGCGCACCGGCGAGTTCCAGCCAATGTCTAGGCCGTTGTATTGACCTTTCCAAATTCCCATACCGCGCGTAGGTAAGATGGAAAACGACAGGGCGCCATTGTCCACTTCTATAACGTCTACACCATCTCCGGGACCGCCGCGCAGCACGCGTTTCTCAATAGACCAATTGCCTTCCATACCCAGATCGGCCGGCGTCAATTTAAACGTCTCTAACCATACGCCACGTTCGGCATCTGTCAGCACCCTAGACTTCTCTCCTGTCATGATCCCTTCTCCTTTTCGAATCTATGCTGGCTATCTCGCCTTCGTGTTCTTTATCGCGCTCTAAAGGTATAGGAGATGGTGCGCGCAGAGTCAATGAGGCACAGAGCCGTTGAGACATGCCACAAACTGAATTATCTTGCTCCTACACATCACGTAGGACCAGCGAAGGAGAAAAACAGTATGAGCATTATACCCAAGCGCACCTTAGGACGCACAGGCCTCGAGATCAGCGCGCTCGGCTTTGGCGGCGCCCCGTTGGGCGACCTGTTTGAAGAAGTTTCCAATGAGTGCGCCCAGTCAACCTTGCAAGCAGCTTGGGATGCCGGCACCCGCTACTTTGATACCTCTCCCTATTACGGCTATGGCAAGAGCGAACACCGCTTGGGCTATTTTCTGCGCGGACAAGATCGCCAAGAATTCACTCTTTCGACCAAGGTGGGACGCGTCTTTAAGGCCGCGCGCGATTTGAAAACTTTTGATAAAGGCGGCTGGGTCGGTGGCCTGCCGTTCACGTTTCACTTTGACTACAGCTATGACGGCATTATGCGCTCGTGGGAGGACAGCCTGCAGCGCACCGGGCTCAACGCCGTTGATCTGCTGTTAATCCACGACTTGGACAGTTTTTTCCACGATAGCGAACAGCGCTTTTCCGCCTATCTAAACCAACTGATTACCAGCGGTTGGCGCGCGCTAGATGAGCTGCGTTCACAGGGACTTATCAAAGGCATTGGCGCTGGGCTTAACCGCATGGGTGCCCTGCCGCGCCTGCTCGATGCGGTGGACCTAGATTTTTGCATCATCGCCATGCCCTACACGCTGCTCGACCAGCAAGTGCTCGATGAGGAGTTTCCTCTGTGTCAGGAACGCGACGTGCATATCGTCATTGGCGCCGTATTCGCCTCGGGGATTCTCGTCAACGGGCCCGTAGAAGGCGCGCGCTACGCTTACGAGCCGGCGTCAGAAGAGATATTGGAAAAAACGCGGCGCATCGAGGCAGTGTGCCAACAGCATGCGGTCCCCCTGCCGGCTGCGGCCATGCAGTTCCCGCTCGCCCACCCGCTGGTTACCTCCATCATACCCGGCGCCATGGCGCCCGAACACATAGCGACCAACGCAGGTTGGTTCCAGCATCCGATACCAATGGCCCTGTGGGAGGAACTCAAACACGAAGGACTACTGCGCCCAGATGCACCGACACCGTAGGGCCTAATCGAGAGGCCGCACGCGCAGGGCCAGATGAGGCCGCCCAGGCAGTTCGAGTTCCACTTTACCCTCAAAAACGCCGAGCGTTTCAATCTGCATGTCCCATGTATCAATTACGTCTACGGCGTAGCGACCGCGTTCGGGCAGGCCGTTTTCAAAGTGACGCGGCTGGTGCTCACCTAAATAGATCAACCGGTAGTCACCACATCCACCAGCCGGCGTGCGATCCCAGGGAAAATCGCCGGGCAGCGGCTCAATGCCCCGCGGTCCTTCTTCGACAATACGACGCAAAAAAGCAATGCGCAGCGCGCTCTGACCGTGCAGTACGCCCCCCTTTGACCACCATAGCACGTCTTCTGGATGTTCGTACGTTTCGCCGTGCCCGGCATATCCGCCGTAGCAGACGCTAATCCAAAAGCGATGGACGAGCTCGCGTGCGGTGATGTTGCCCCAATTCCGCTTGATATTGCCCTCGTACTCGCACTCGTCGTCGATAACCGGCTTGCCGTACTGCGCGCGCCACTGCCGCATACGCTTGACGTCCCAGTACTGCACGCAGACGTGCGTCACGCCTTCCTTTGTGTGGTCATAACTGTGCTCGTAGCGGCCGTTGTGAATAGAGCGCAGATGGCCGTAGGGATCGCCTGAACAGACGATATCAAAAAAGCGGTCCCACACCTCCATCGGCTTGTCGCGCAGCATAAAGTCGTACTCGTTGGCCATCGACCACCAAACGTTGGCATAAGACGACAAGCGGGCTAGTACGTAGCGCAGATAAGCGTAGTCTCTCTCGTGCGGCATGGTGGAAAAACCCCAGCGATCGTAGGGATGAAAAAGAATCAAGTCGGCCTCGATGCCCAAATCGCCCAGTTCCTCAACGCGCCGCTCAAAGTGGCGGAAAAAATCAACATCGTAACGGGTGAAATCCCACTCGCCGTCGCTTCCCTTTTTAAACGGATAGTACACCGGCTCGTTCTTGTTGAAGATGTAATCTTTGGGAAAGACGCACATGCGCATCTTGTTAAAGCCGGCCGTCTTCAGCGTTTCGAGCGTTTGCTCCTCTAATGCGTCCCCCTGATGGGCCCAAGCATAGCAGGTCGTGCCAAAGGGATAGTAGGGCGTGCCGTCGGCATGGGCGAAGTGAAAGGTATCGCGCACGCGCACCGGACCATGCCGGTCTGCGCCGGGGTGCACGCAGACAAAAGCGCCGCTGTGACCGCTTAGCGCATCGACGTTGCTCTCCGTCACATAGGACCACTGGCCGAGATCGGTGGGCATAAAGCGAATGCGGTAGACGCCCTCTCCATCGTAGAAGCCGTCGACGCGCATGCGTTTATGGCCGTTGCTAAACTCGGCGCTCAGCTGAACGTCGACAAAGGGATTGCCTGCGCTCGGTCCATCCAGCCGCACTTCAAAACGCGCCCACTGCTCTACCGCTGTATCCATGTGATCTGCTCTCTTTCCACGCGCCGTGTATCCTGCCGTGACCGCCTAGCCGCCGTAAATCACCGGACTATAGGCTGGCTCGTCGAGGTGTGAAACGTAGTAATTGTCGCTTTCGGGGACGGGGGTAGCACGCTCATCGCGCAGGTGGACGGCCATGCTGCAGCGCGCATTGGCCGACGTATTGGCGTGACTTCCGTGAAAAGTCAAACAGTGGTGCAGACTCACACCGCCGGCCGGTAAGAGCGCGGCACATTCTTCCCAAGCCGCGTCGGCCGATGCCGATATGTGCGCCTGCAGCGCCGCCTGATCCGACGAGAAAAAGTCACCCTCACCGAGAAAGCCCCAGCGCTGCGATCCGCGCACAAAGCACATGGGCCCGGCGTCTTGTCCGACTTCGCTCAGTGCGATCCACGCCGTAAAGAGTCCATCTTCTCCCTGCCAATATGGCCAGTACTGGCGGTCTTGGTGCCAACCAACGTGACCGGCCGCCGCCGAGCCGGGCGGTTTGATCAGCAGCTGCGAGGCCCACACCTGTATACGCTGAGATCCTGTGACGGCCGCCAGATGCGA
>CAXGPR010000093.1:0-13249 GCA_964011675.1 uncultured bacterium | reverse complement strand
ATTGCGCATCTGAGCAAATAGATGTAAATCGGCTGTTAATATGGAGCTGCGTGTGAAATGTATAGCTGCATTATCACGCTATAAAATCGTGTAGTGGGCATCGCTGAAGTCTGAATGGAAACCTGTCATAGACAATAGCTTGCGGCGTGTGTCGTGCTCGGTGTAGCCGGGTTTTATTTTAGGTGATTACTTGGTTTGCGCGTGCCGGTACAGGTGAATCGGGGATCAAATTTCTGTATAGCTTCGGGCACTTTGTCCGTCCACCAACTTGGAGGGTGTGGAAAGGAGAACACGCCGTGCCAGGCCAAGACTAAGGTGCGGCGCTGCGCCGTTTGGTTGGGCCAAGCAGCATGTAGGAGCCGTGCATCGGCAATAATTAGATCGCCCGACTTAAGCGGTACGTCTACGCTATCTGGGTGGTCCATAAAAATGGGGTGCTCCAGATCGTTTATGGCCTGTATTTCGGGTCCATGTGCGTCGGGTAGCATATCGTGTAGGGGAATACGTTTGCGATGAGTGCCGGGAATAACGCGAAGACAGCCATTTTCACGCGTCGTGTCGCTCATGTAGTAAGATAGAAAAATCACCGTAGGCCAAGGAGCAGCGGCTTCGGGGTGGTTCCAGTTCATAAAGTCTTGGTGCCAGTAGAGAGGGGGCCCGTACGCCGGCTTTGAAAGCAAGATAATATTGTCGCGTGGTTGCAGGTTTTCCAATCCCAATTCAGCACAGACTTGCTTTTGCGGTGCGTAGTCAATGATCTTTTCTACAATTGGATCGGCGAAGTGCTTTTGGTCTGGTTCTTCATCCATCCTTTCCCAAAGACGCGGCGCGTAAACGTGAATGTCGCTGCCTTGATAGCGATATTTGGGATCGACGGGCATGGTGTCAAAAACTTGTTGGGACCAGCGTTGGAGTTCACCAAGTAGGGGGTCAACCAGGACACCGGGTATAATGGCATATCCTTGCTCTACGAGTTGGTCTCGTTGGGTGCGCGCTTGGTGAGGATCTAAGGACGACATAGCCTATGGGCCTCCATGGGAGATGTATGCATCAAAGCGTGCTTTTACGCGTCGACTATTTATTCGCATAAAGCCTGTATGCCTGGCCACTCACGCCAGATATCGGTATAGGCATCACGGCCTATTTCCGAACAGGCCTTGTGGTGCAGGCGAAAAATGGCCGCATAGCGCACGTGCGGCGAAGCGTTAGGCGCTGCCGTGTGGACTAGTTGGTGATGGGTAAGCACTACGTCGCCCGGTTGTCCCTTTAGCATAATGGGATCTTCAGGTAACTCAACGCGCGGCATACCATTTTGGAGAACTTCGTGTCCGTGCTCTCTGAAGTAAGACTCAAAAAACGTGTGTGAGCGCGGCCATACGGTAAAATTTCCGGCGAAGTCACTTTTTAACTCCGATAGAAGAATAACGGCTAGTGCGGTAAAGCCTCGGTTATAAGATCCTTTGGCACTGCCGTTGAGCCCGGAGCCTAGTCCGTCGAGATGTCCGCGCGGTGTATCGGGGTCATGTACCGGTTCTATGGGAAAGCGCAGGGCTATCTGGCCGGCGCCGACTTCCTGCAAGTTACCTTCGCCCAGCATGGATTCTACTAGGGGGAAGACCGGTGAGCGATTAATCAAGTCGGTGATCAGAGGGGCCTTCTGCACTTCGTTACAGTATGACTGGGCTCGCAGGCGCGGCAGATCGTCTTTGGCCATTCCTTCGTAGCCGAGCGAGTGGTTGATTGCGCGGAGCGCGTCGTCAATCATAACTTGCGGAATGACGCCGCGTAAAATCGTGTAACCCAGTTCGCGAAACGCGTGTTTTTGCTGTCCTGTTAATTGCATAATGAGCGTATTCTCGGAGTTGATGTCTCTTTATAAAAAGGGCCTCTCTCTAGCAAGATAATAGCGATGGTTCATGTCGGCAATTATCTTTGTCTGGTTGCAACGGACGAGGAGGTGCCGTGTCGGATTCCACGCAATTCAAAAGGGGTGGATACTGGGCGCTAGCCCGCGATAATGCTAATTTCCGCTATCTGTGGTTGGGGCAAATAAGCAGTTTACTGGGCGATTGGTTTAATCTAATCGCTTCGGCTGCGTTGATTGCTCAGTTAACGGAATCGGGGTTGGCCGTAGGGATGCTGTTTGTGGTACGTATGCTGGCGCCCGTGTTGGTCAGTCCGCTGGCCGGAGTCGCAGCTGACCGCTACAACCGAAAACACATTCTCATTGCCGCTGATATGGGCCGCTTCTTTACGGCAGCGGCCTTCTTATTGGTTCGTTCACCCGAACAGGTGTGGCTTGTTTATCTGCTCTCTTTCTTGCAGCTAGGCATAGGCGGATTTTTTTTTCCTGCGCGTTCAGCGCTCTTGCCCGACATCGTACGCCTTGATCAAGTAGGTGCTGCCAACGCACTTACCTCGGCGACGTGGTCAGTTATGCTCGCTATTGGCGCAGCGCTGGGGGGATTGGTTTCGGGTACGTGGGGTATCTATCCATCTTTTGTCATCGATGCGCTGTCCTTTATTGTTTCGGCCCTCTTCCTGTCGCGTGTTCGGCTACAGGTGCAGTGTCGACTAGAAGGTGATCGAACACTCCAAATCGTTATACATCAGTATGTCCAAGGGTTGCGCTATCTCAAACAGCACAGAGAGATCGCTGTTACTGCTCTGCACAAGGCCGCGCTGGTTTTCTGCTTTGGTGCTCCGCTCGAGGTGGTGCATGTAGCGATATCGCGCGATGTTTTTTCTATTGGAGAAGAGGGGACGCTCGGACTAGGCATTATGTATGCAGCCGTAGGGATCGGCACGGGGTTGGGTCCGATCGCCGTTCGCTGTATTACGGGAGATCGACTTGACGCTCTGCGCTGGAGCATTGCGCTGGGCTATGCGTTGGCCGTAGCCGGGCTGCTGCTCGTTGCGGCGCTGGTCAGTTTTGAGTGGGTCTTGTTGGGAATCTTAATTCGGTCTTTTGGTAGTGGTATTATCTGGGTTTTTTCCACGCAGATTCTGCTCCGTTTGGTCCTACCTGAGGTGCGCGGCCGGATCTTCTCGACAGAAATTGCTTTTAGCATGCTCATGAGTGCGGTCGGAGCGAGTGTGGGGGGGTACTACATAGAGTGGTTTGGCATTGCAGGGACCGTATATATGACGGCGTTTCTAACCCTACTACCCTGTGCTCTGTGGGTTGCTTGGTTGATTTTTCACCGCTCTGTAAATGCAGAATAATCAGATGGGCCAAAAATTATAAGGTCGAGGCTTTATAAGGCGCAAATCTCGTCGATATGCTCCACGGTCTCTGGCTTTTCTATCATGGCTCTCATTGTAGTCTCAGCGTTACTCCATGCCATCCATTCTGTTGCACCAATTGTTCCATAGAGACCGGACAAGGACAGGGTACTGAACCCTCGTTGGCGGAGCGGGGGAAACTTGGCTGCATCAACGGCGGCAGCCACCTCGCTAGCTACTCAAACTTCCGAAATTATTAAGCCTAAAGCGCCAATTTATAGTGTGTTTCGCGCTAAAGAAACAGATACAATTGCCGTAAACGGTTTCTCCGCGCGCCAACGATTCTTTGAGTCGATTAGCTACGTGCGCCATCGTAGATGCCCCCTCAATAATGGGGTGATCTCTCGCTAATATCGGCGGTTAAAGTAACTATTCCGGGTTTTATGCGCTGTTGTCGGTCGGTTGTAGACCAAAATATGCGGCCATGATAAAACCGCTTGCAATGCGTGCTGCGCCAGCCAGTCCAAAGGTCGCCCAGTAGCCGTACTCCATGATAAGAATACCCCCCAGAACGCTACCGACGAAGTTGAATAGTTGAAAACCGCATACTCGGAATCCCTGGATGCGGGCCCAATAGCGACGCGGAAGCACCTGAGTTGAAAAGTGCTGATCCGCTGGGTTGTCTAATACTTCGGCGGCACGAGATATTAGAAAACCACCTATAGCTAAGGGAAGGCTGGTTACGCTACCGATTAGGCCAAGCGTCACGCCCCCGGCTGTGCGAGCCGACAAAATAGTCAGCGTAGGGCCGAATCGACGCACTAACCAAGGGGTGCTTAACGTCGCTGGCAAGCCAGCTAGTTGGCTGAAAAAAAAGATGGTTCCAATGACAGCGGCCCCAACGTGTAGTTCTTCTTCGAAGAAGACGTTGAAAAAGGGATAGGTCAGTCCGAGGGAAAAGCCGCGCGCGCCGCTCAGAGCTGCGATAATAGCAAATAGATGCCACGTTCCATCTTCGCCTTGATCCGTTGAATCCTCGGTTTTTTGAGGCTGATGTCCTGCGGAAGCAGGCATGATCAACAAGGGGAGAAAAGAGACGAGCGAGCAGAGCGCACCAAAGAGCAGCGCGTAGCGAAACGGGTCGGGTAGATCTACTGATAGGTTGAGCAACGCACCCATGGCACTTGGCATAAAGCCGCCGACTAGACTCCACAGCATGCGCACGACGACTTGGAGGGCCGACCATAGGACGAGCGCTTCGGCTCGCCGTGTGGGATGGGCGTTGTCGGACAGAAACGGGACGTGGTTAACCCATATACAGCCAGTTGCTATACCACCTAAAAAGGAAAAGACCAGCAGCGGTAGCGCATCGGTCGAAAGGCACATACCCAATTGGGAGATGGCTAGGAGAAGACTAGAAAGCATTAGAAAAGGTCTGCGGCCAAAGCGATCGCTCAGCATGCCAATAGGCAGGGCAAATAGCCCTGTGGCCAGGGGAGCCATGCCGGCCACTTGGCCTATGAAGTCCTCTTGATAACTCAGGCGCAGCAGGTAGAGGTTATAGAGCAGGGTGAACAGGGCCATGCCGGCGTTGATGGCGATTCCATAGCCAAAAAATAGGCGTACATTACGATTAAACTCACGCAGGTGAAACGCATTAAAAAAAGAGCTAATAGACATATATGGGTCTTGTGTAGGTCGATTCTTTAAGGCTTATAACCTGACCCAAGCCGGCCTAAACGGTCGCTGATGTGCAAGGCATGGGCCGGTAGCGTGCACTATAGGCCGAAGTGCTTCATCCACCAACAGAGATAGTCCGCGTTCGAAATAAATGGATTCAGACCGCGGTCTCGCATGCGTTCCGCGTAGTTTTCTTGCATCTGAACATCTTCAGCTTCCCGGACGGATGGATCCTCATCAAACAAGCCGAGGTCGCCCTGCTCTGCCTCCCATGCATCTAGTTGGTTTGCGTGGTCGGAAAGCGTAGCCGCGTGGTTCGGATCGCTTGCCAAGTTGTATAACTCGTGCGGGTCAGCATTTAGGTCATACAGTTCGTGTTCTGGGCGCTCGGATGCCATGAAGGATTGCTGCACATCGTTCAACTCGTTGCGTTCGTGCAGAACGCGCATCAGTGTCCATACGGGATACTGGTGTTTTTTATAGGCGTTGAACTGCATATAGGGACGTTCGGGCTGCAGGTTACGGATGTATTTATAGCGCTCGGTGCGAACACAGCGGATCCGGTCGTCCGTGCCGTCGCAACGGTCGCGTGCGGCAAAGACAGCTGGGCGCAGTGTGCCGGAGAAAAATGATTGACCGTCTAGGTCGGTTTGGGTAGAGACATTGCACAGATGGAGCGTACTGGCGGCGAAGTCGATGCCGGATACGAGTCGCTCATCGACGACGTTAGAATCGATCTGACCTGGCCAGCGCACGATACAGGGTACGCGCAATCCGCCGTCGTAAAGAAACTGCTTGTCGCGCACGTGTGCCCGCCCGTGATCGCTGATAAAAAACACAATGGTGTTGCGCGCTAAGTCCTCATCTTCGAGTCGCTGCAAAATAGCACCGACCTTACGGTCAAGCATCTGAATGCTCTCGAGATAATGAGCCCAATCGACGCGCGCAAGCGGATGGTCGGGATAGTAGGGCGGTAGGTCAACCGTCGCCGGATCGATAGGCGTTTCGGGGTCGCGCACAAAATCGCGATGGGTATCCATTATGTTTAACTGAGCGTAAAACGGCTGACCGGATGCGCGCTGAGACCAATCTGTTCCGTCAAAAGGACGATCTTTCGCAAAGTTAAAATCTGTTTTACCGGCTCTATCATACATGCCGGGTCCTGGATTATTGCAGGTAAAGTAGCCCGCTTCGCGGAAGTGTTCTGTGATGAGGTGGACGTCGTCCGGCAAAGGCGTTGCGCGCTGCGATCGATGGTGGTGGGCGCCGATTCTCGTCTGATAGCGGCTGGTAATAATGGCCGAGCGCGAAGGTGAGCAAACCGGGCAAGTCACGAAGGCGTTCTTGAATGTCGTCCCCTCAGCGGCGAAACTATCTAGGTGCGGTGTTTGCACTGCCGTCGTGCCGTAACAGGTTAAGTCGGGATAGAGATCTTCTCCGTAAATCCACAATACGTTCGGTTGGGTCGTCATGTAATTTATTTGCCGAAAAATGAAGGGCTGAATGGACCTGCAGTCGCGGTAAACGGCGACCGTTGAAGTTAAGTAAATATACTGCGCTATGGGTAACTACTTCAAATCGATGTGGTACGCTGGCCGCGTCGCGTTCTCACTGGTCATGCGTTGGAAGGTGTTGGGGCGGATGGATTGGTGACTATTTTGGGTCCAGTTGTTGAACCATTGGGTGTAGTAGGCGATATTGGGGCCGATGAGCGGGTTCTGTCAGGCGTTGATGGGCGCCTGGGGCCACAGGCTGCCGTGTCGCAGGACTGCGTATTTCAAGACGCCAGGAGCAAGCTTGTCCCAGTGGATAATTGGATCATCCATGACCTAGTTTATCCGGTTTTATCCCCTCAATATACGGAGGGACTTGCGGCGTATAAAATGTGCCCAGTGCGGTTTCTTTTTATGCGCCAGAGATAGGGTAGAATATCCCTTTTACTTATCAACATAGCTAGAGGAAATCACAATGTCCCCGAATGGATTTGAAACTCGATTGTTGAGTTCCCTTACAAAGGTCTTTGCCGACGATGCCTTACGAGATAAGCCGGTCAACCGTGCTTCGTGTTTGAGAGGAGAAGTCTTTTCGTTTCAATTGGCATATCGTTCGGATCGTCTACTAAAGGGACTGCGCATAGAAGTTGAGTCGCCGCTTAAAAAATACACGACTCTACGCGAAGTGGGGTTGGCTCCGTGCGAATTTCCCGGTGCCCATTTTGACGAACATGCTCTTCGGACTGCACCGGGGCTCTATCCTGATCCACTTTACGCACTCGTTCGCGGTGCGGACGCACCTCCAGACCAGTGGCGAGCCGTTTGGGTTCAGGTGCGCGTGCCCGTACGGCGCGTGCAGGGTCCCAAACAGATCGTGCTGCGTATTACGCACGGCGGCCGTTTCATAGCTCGCAAAACTTTTACGCTCGATGTCATCGCTCAGACCCTGCCTAAACAAAAGCTGATTCACACGAGTTGGTTTCACGCCGATTGTATCGCTTCGCATTACGGCGACGCGGTTTGGAGCAGGCCGCATTGGAAGCGCATTGAACAGTTTGTATGCAGCGCGGTTGATCACGGGGTGAATATGTTGCTGACGCCGTTGTTTACTCCCCCGTTGGATACGGAAGTGGGTGGGGAGCGTCCTACGACTCAACTGATTGATGTTGTGAAAGAAGGTAACACTTACCGCTTTGACTTTCGACGGCTTCGCCGCTGGGTGAAGTTGGCAGATCGCTGCGGAGTCCAGTACTTTGAAATGGCGCACTTCTTTACTCAGTGGGGCGCCGCACATTGCCCAAAGATCGTTGCTCGGGTAAAGGGACGAAAGCGAAGAATATTTGGTTGGAAAGACCGATCTGCCGGCGCTAAGTACCGAACTTTTCTCGATCAATTCCTGCCGCAGTTGGTGCGCTTTATCCGTAGCAATGGGTTGGAGCGTCGCGTATACTTTCACGTTTCTGACGAGCCGTCATCAGAGCATCTTGCTTCCTACAGCGCAGCAGCGTCTATAGTCCATGCTCATTTGGAGGGATTTCCCTTCATCGACGCGCTTTCGGATGTGGATTATTATGATAGACGTTTGGTAAGGCAGCCGGTACCAGCCAGTAACCACATAGAGCCTTTCGTAGAACGCGGAATCAAAAACCTGTGGACCTACTATTGCGTTTCTCAATGGGACCAAGTAGCCAACCGCTTTTTCTATATGCCCTCTGCGCGCAACCGTATACTCGGTGCTCAGCTGTATAAATACGATTTATCCGGCTTCCTGCAGTGGGGGTTTAATTTTTACTACGCACAGTATTCCACGCGTCCGATCAACCCCTTTCTCGAGACGGATGCCGGACGCGCCTTTCCTTCAGGAGATCCATTTATGGTTTATCCGGGGAATGAAGGCCCCATTGACTCTATCCGCGGCGAGGTATTTCGCGAAGCGCTACAGGATCAGCGTGCTTTGCAGCTTTTGGAAAAGCTGCAAGGCCGGGATAAGACGCTCGCGTTGTTGCACCGGGGCATGGACCGTCAGATTACGATGAAAGAGTACCCGCGCTCCGCGGAGTGGCTGTTAAGTATGCGCGAGCGAGTCAATAAACGTATTGCTGCACTTACTCAGGCACGCTAACGTAGGCCCGAAAATTTTATACGGTGAATTGTGGTTTGCGGACGCTGTCGATCCCTTTCGAGTAGCCGATGCGTTTTTTCGTGAAAGGTAAACAATGAGCGATGATCTTCCCGGGGGCATTTCCGATTCCCGACATTTAAACAATGGTTGGCACATTCCGAGTGAGGGATATTGCGACCAGCCCTATGTGGTCCAGACCGACGATGGGGCCTGGTTGTGCATCATGACGACGGGCTCCGCTCACGAAGGCGCAGCGGGGCAGCACGTTGTGTCAACGCGCAGCACCGACCGTGGACGCACGTGGTCCGATCTTGTCGACGTCGAGCCGGCCGACGGTCCAGAGGCGTCTTATGCCGTGCTTTTGAAAGTGCCCTCAGGTCGCGTCTACGTGTTTTACAACCATAACACCGACAATGTGCGGCGCGTCAAGGCAGATAATCCACCTTATGTAGACGGCTATTGCACGCGCGTTGATAGCCTAGGGCACTACGTTTTCAAATACAGCGACGATCATGGTCTAAGCTGGTCAGAGCAGCGCTTTGATGTGCCTGTGCGCGAAATGGAAATAGATCGTCAAAACGCCGATGGCGGTCTCTTGCGCTACTTTTGGAACGTGGGCAAGCCGTTTACCGCTCACGGGGCCGCTTTCGTCTCACTACACAAAGTGGGGGGCTTTGGCGATGGTTTTTTTACGAGTAACGAAGGCGTTCTGATTCGAAGTGAAAATATTTTGACAGAGGAGGATCCGACAAAAATAATCTGGGAAACGCTGCCTGAAGGAGAACGCGGCCTACGCGCACCGGCAGGGGGTGATACGGTGTCTTCTGAGCACAGCTACAGCGTGCTATCAGATGGTTCGTTCTACTGTGTATATCGAACCATTGATGGACATCCGGCCTGCGCATATTCTCGCAACGGTGGTCGCACCTGGTCTGAGCCGCAGTATAAACAGTTTCCCGACGGACGACTGCTAAAACACCCACGAGCAGCCAACTTCGCCTGGCGCTGTGCGAATGGACGCTACCTCTACTGGTTTCACAATCACGGTGGTCGCTTTATTCGAGAGCATCCAGCACAGCGCTCGCATGCTTACGAAGATCGCAATCCCGTTTGGCTCTGTAGCGGGATAGAAGTAGACGGCCCGGAAGGACGCGTAATCCAGTGGAGCGAACCCGAGATCGTTTTATACGACGACGATCCGTACATTCGCATGAGTTATCCCGACTTGGTCGAGGAAGAGGAGCAGTATTATTTGACTGAAACACAGAAAGACATAGCGCGCGTCCACCACATAGATTCCTCTCTTTTACAGGGCCTATGGGATCAGTTTGAACGGGCTGATCTCACAAACGAAGGACTGCTGCTTGAAGTTGACGAGCCGGGGCCAGCCGTCGTCGATATGCCTTCGCTTCCTCCATTTCTGCGCCGGAGTGGACGCAGCCCCTACGGAACGGAAGATCTGCGCGCGGGGTTTAGCATTGAGCTGTGGTTACAGTTAGACAGTTCGGTTGCAGGACGCGTTTTGCTCGATACGCGGCTGGAAAATGGCCAGGGATTGTTGGTGCAGCACAAGGGCAACGGACAGTTGGAACTGCTACTAAGTGATGGGCGAACGCGCGCTAGTTGGGATAGTGATCCGCGCGTCGTCTCTGTGGGTAAACGACATCACGTAGTCATCACCGTAGACGGAGGACCCAAAGTGATCAGCTTTGTCGTGGACGGGCGTCTGGGTGATGGAGGCGATTTTCGCCAGTTTGGCTGGGGGCGCTTCAGCCCGCATCTGCGCCATGCTAATGGAAGCCCGCGGCTGCTTACTGATGGCGCTATTGATTCGGTGCGCGTCTACAGTCGCGCCTTGCGGACTTCAGAGGCGATCTCCAATTTTCGTTCGGGAGATGGTGGATAGAAACACAGGTCTCATGGAGATTTGCCTGAGATAATGTAACGACGGGGAATGAGTATGAGAAAAAAGGTGTTAATTATAGGTGCTGCGGGAAAAATAGCTGGACAAGTCCTGCCCGCACTGCGTGCGCGCTATGAGCTGACCTTGTTGGACGTGCGCGCGGAAGACCGTAACGGGCAACCGGTAGAAGATGTTCAGATAGCGGATATAGCGAATTCGGATCGCGATAGATATCGCGCCTTTTTCTCCGGCGCAGACGCCGTTGTACACTTCGGCTTTGTGCATCCGGAAGGCGGCGGAGCGGAAGCGCGTTTTCGCGCAGAAATGCGCAATGTGGAAATGGCCTATAACGTTTATATGACGGCCTTAGAGGAAGGCGTTGGGCGCGTCGTTGTCGCCAGTTCAAATCACGCCGCCGACTACTACGAGAAGCTCATTCTGGATGGCGTGATGGACGTAGTTCACCCAGAAGATCGCGCGCTGTCGGACAACTATTACGGCTGGGCAAAGGAGACCTATGAACATCTCGGTTTTGTCTTTGCCGCGGGCCAGCAGACCGATCGCTCTTTGCCCAATATACAGATTCGCATTGGTGGCCCTCGAGAGACCGATATCGAGCAATGTTCGCTAGGCGATTTGCGCTGTATGCGCCGAGCGCTGGGCGCTTACATAAGTGACCGGGATATGCAGCAGCTCTTTGTGAAATCTATTGAAGTGGAAGACATTGCCGACGAGAGGGGCGTTCCTTTTCAGATTTTTTACGGTATCAGCGACAACTCTCATGCTTTTTGGAGCATAGCCAATGCGCGAAGCGTTATAGGCTACGCCCCAGAAGACAATAGCGAACGTCGCTTTGCTGCTTCTATTGCAGCGCATTTACGCGCAGCTAGAGAGCGCGATGGTTATCCAGGAGCACGCAATGACTGATGCTGTTCCGTTCTCGATTCTAGATTTGGCACCTATACGCCAGGGAGAAGAGGCTCAACAGGCCTTTGTGCAGCTGCGCGAACGGGCTCAATGGGCCGAGCAATGTGGTTTTAATAGATATTGGTTAGCGGAACATCACAATATGAGCGGTATCGGTAGCGCGGCGACCAGCGTGCTTATAGGACATATCGCAGGTGCAACGGATCACATTAGAGTTGGCTCAGGGGGCATCATGTTGCCCAACCATGCGCCGCTCGTCATTGCCGAGCAATTTGGCACGCTGGAGTCGCTCTATCCCGGTCGTATTGATTTGGGGTTGGGGCGTGCACCGGGAACGGATCTCACGACGGCGCGCGCGTTGCGTCGCAATCTTGAGGGAAGCGACCAAGATTTTCCACGCGATGTGGTTGAACTGCAGAACTATTTTCGCAACGCTCAGCCTAGTCGCGTGCGCGCTGTGCCAGGCGCTGGGTTAGATGTGCCTGTATGGCTGTTGGGATCGAGCTTATTTAGCGCTCAGTTAGCGGGCATGCTCGGGTTGCCCTATGCTTTTGCTTCGCATTTTGCACCGGCCTACCTGATGGATGCGCTGGCGATCTATCGCAGTGAATTTAGGTCTTCTGATAGGCTCGCTAGTCCGTACGTAATGGTTGGAACGAGTATCGTTGGCGCCGATAGCGAAGAGGATGCGCGCCGCCTATTTACTTCCCAACAGGTACAGTCGGTGCAGATGATGCGGGGGGAAAGAGAGAAAATAGCTCCCCCAGTAGACGACATTGAGGCCTATTGCACCTCTGTGGAGCAAGAGGCCGTCGATCACAAGTTGCGCTATGCTTTAGTCGGGACGGTTTCCTCGTTGACCGATCAGATCAGTGAGTTTCTCGCAGAGACGGAGGCCGACGAGCTTATTGCTACGGTGCGGATCTTTGACCAAGCGGCTTCTTTGCGCTCGTTGGAAATACTCGCAGCCGCTGGGCAGGCGTTGACATCCGAGAACATCTGCCTAGCGCAGTCTATTTAGAAAATCACTCTTGTTCGTTCCAAACGTCGCCCCATCGCGCTTTGCGCACGTTTTTCCATGCACTTCTATCTTTACGAGATACGACAGAATCGCGTATCCCGCCTTCTCCGCATATCCGCAGGTGCACGTGTCCTCTGCGTCGCTGCGGATGGCGCAAAATGCGTTCCTGAGCCCGTTGGACGGGTTGTTTTGTAAAGATCAAATAGGAAAACTTCTCGTCTTCGTAGCCCAAGTCCCCGCGCTTGAATAGGCGGTGCGCTGTCGTGCGAGGCACGCGCTGGGTAAAGTGACACCAATCGTTTTTGGGTAAGGGGCACGGGCTAGTATGTGGACACGGTGCTAAGAGGTTGCCTCCTTCGGCTATCAGCGTAGAGCGAATGAGTTTGAGGCGTTGGAAGCAGGCTGTAGTTCCCGGCTCAACGAGAGCTAAAGCAGACCCTGCCGCATGCCACATCGCGCGGGCAGCGTTCGCGCTCTCTTTTTCTGTCAATTCATTGAGGATATAGCTGGCTATGACTAGATTGGCTTGGGGCAGCGTTGCTTGTTTTAAAGAACGCGTGTTCCACTGTGCAGTGTTCATGGCGGGGATTGCAGTTGAGCACGCCAACTGTTGGCCAAGGGCGACCAAATTTGGATCGCGCTCAAACAGCGTGGCTGAGTTAAGAGACTCGAATAACGTGCATGCTGCCCAGCTCGCTGCACCCGATCCGGATCCCACGTCTAGCAGAGAAAACAGGGTGCACTGAGGCCAGAGTATCCGTAGATGAGATAGGGCTGCGTAGCTGGCTGCATAAGTGGCAGGTAGCTTGGTCGCCGCATATGCGAGGCGCTCGTGGGGGTCGCGTAGGAAGGTCGTGCCCGCCGAACGCTCTGCGCTG
>CAXGPR010000092.1:0-13337 GCA_964011675.1 uncultured bacterium | reverse complement strand
ATGGTCACCGATCTCAGCATGATACCCTCCTATCATCAGTTCTCGTCGCATGGTTATATTGCGTAATAAAGTGCTTCGGTGCCTCAAGATACGCCGTGCGAGGGCGAAAATCAAGCTACATTCAAACCACGTATTGACGTTGAGCGCAACGCGCATATATTTGCCCGATTCTCACGCTAAACGCCCCACAGGAACGAGCGCCGTTATGATCAGTCGCGACCAAATCCAGTCCCAACTTGACAATTGTCTCATAGAAGCACGTTTCAACCAATGGGAAACGTTGTACAAAAAGGGAAAAGTGCGCGACATGTACTTGCTCCCCGACAGGCGCGTGCTCATAACAACGGATCGCCAGAGCGCGTTTGATCACGTGCTCGGCGCCATCCCCCTTAAAGGCCAGGTGCTCAACCGCATTGCCCAGTACTGGTTTGAGCAAACTGCCGACATTGCTCCCAACCACGTAATAGAAGTGCCAGACGGCAACGTAACCATCGCGCGGGAACTAGAGATTCTACCCGTCGAAATTGTCGTGCGCAGATATTTAACCGGCTCATCTGATACCGCCATTTGGACGCACTACGACCGGGGAGTCCGGCAGTACTGTGGTCATACGCTGCCCGAGGGAATGGTAAAAAACCAGCGCTTCGAAACGGCCATTATCACGCCTACAACCAAAAACGACGTGCACGACGAGTTGATCTCACGTGACGAAATTCTGGCGCAGGGTCTCGTGGCGGCCGGCGTTTGGGAGCGCATTGAGAATATCGCGTTGCGTCTGTTTGCCCGCGGCGAAGTGCTAGCGGCCCAGCAGGGGTTAATCTTAGTGGACACAAAGTACGAGATGGGACTCGATCCCGAAGGCAACGTGACGCTAGCCGACGAGGTACACACGCCAGACTCTTCGCGTTTCTGGATTGCAGAATCCTACGCCGAACGTCACAGCCAGGGCGAAGAGCCGGAAAATCTCGACAAAGAATTTTTGCGTCTGTGGCTACGCGAAAAGGGCATATCCGATAGCCACATCCCGCAGCTGGATGACGATATCCGAACGCAGGTCGCTGAGCGCTATATTGACCTGTATGAACGGATTACCGGCCAAGCGTTTGAAGCAGAGTTGGACGACCGGCCCATACTAGAGCGCATCGAAGAGCGCATTGCCCGTTACTTCTAAAGGCCGGCTCGAGGCAGAAAGAGCGCTTGCGCTAACGCGTCGTGGAGCACTCATTTAATACACCATGCTGAAAACCTTTCTTCGCGCTTTTGTCGTCTTTCACCTAGAATCTCGCATGCCCGCTCTTACGCTGAGCGCCGTGTGGTCGTACTGGCGTTCGCGACCCACCATACACTTTGTTCTGGGACAAACGCACACAGCGCTCAGCAACCAGATTAAACGCTCGCTAGATCGGGTCTACCCTTTCTGATGCTACACCGACAGTTACGCAACGCACTCGAAGAGATCTTTGGACCAGAGTATATAGAAAGGGCCCTTGACAATCGTGAGATCGCTCACCTCGTGCTCTATGATCGACCCGATGATTTTAAGCGGGCCGTGCTCGGCTTTCAGCGACTCAACTTCCGCGACGAGCACGCGACCTATGCAACCAAACTAGAGCGCGACTTGGGCTTCGCGCTCGTATGCTCTCTGCTCGATAACGAAACGCGCGACCTCGTCGCCGAACTGGGACTAAATTACCTATGAAAACGCGCACAATGCTAGCTTTTGATCTGGGCGCTGAAAGCGGTCGCGGCATACTAGGCCATTTCGACGGCGAGCACCTGCGCTTAGAAGAGAAACACCGCTTTGCCAACGGACCCGTGCAGATTCTCGACCGACTGTACTGGAACCCACTGAGCCTATTCTCCGAGATGAAACAAGGGCTGGGTTTGGCTGCCAAGGCACAGGGCGGCGCGCTGGATTCAGTGGGCATTGATACCTGGGGCGTGGACTTTGCACTGCTGGGACCGGAGGACGCCTTGCTCGACAATCCGCGCAACTATCGCGATCCGCGCACCGATGGCCTGCTTGAGAAAGCGTTCTCGCTCGTGCCGCGCGAAGAAATCTTTGCGCAGACCGGCATTCAGTTCATGAAGTTTAACACGCTCTATCAGCTACTGGCCATGCGCTCATCGCCACTGTTAGATCAAGCTCATACCCTACTGCTTATGGGAGACCTCTTCAACTTTTTCTTCACGGGCGCTAAGGTATGCGAGTTCTCCAATGCCACAACTACGCAATTCTACAACCCAAGCACGGGCGACTGGGCCCGAACGCTGCTGGATAGAATTGGTTTACCCCACCACTTTTTACCCGAAATCATTGAGCCGGCAACGCATATCGGACACCTAACCGGCGCAATATCCGAAGAGCTAGGCATACGACCCGTTCCTTTTATCGCACCAGCTACGCACGACACCGGTTCGGCCGTGGCCGCCGTGCCGACCGAAGACGCCGACTACGCCTATATCAGTTCGGGCACCTGGTCTCTCATGGGCGCAGAGATCAACGCTCCCATACTGAGCGAGAACGCCTTAGCGCACAACTTCACGAACGAAGGCGGCGTCGGACGTACCTATCGCTTTTTAAAAAACATCATGGGCCTGTGGCTCGTACAAGAATGCAGGCGTCAGTGGGAGCGCGAAGGTCGGTCGTACAGCTATGCTGAGCTAACGGAGCTAGCCGCACGGGCGCCCGCCTTTACGGCCGTCATCAATGCCGACGACGAACGGTTTATCACGCCGGGCGACGTGCCCGCACGCATCCGTGCTTACTGTCGGGAAACAAGTCAGACGGTGCCAGAGGACCCAGGTGCGATCGTTCGACTAGCGCTCGAGGCACTGGCCCTCAAGTATCGCTACGTCCTAGACGCTTTAGAAGATTTATTTGAACGACGATTAGAACGCATTCACATCGTCGGCGGCGGAATCCAAAACCAGCTGCTGTGCCAGTTTACGGCCGACGCCACGCAGCGGCCCGTCGTTGCGGGGCCGGTCGAGGCCACCGCAATCGGCAACCTCATGGTGCAGGCACTAGGCTTGGGAGAAGTTGGTTCTCTGGACGAGGCGCGCCAGGTCGTGCGCAATTCCTTTGAGCCCGCATATTACGCGCCGGCCCCCGGCCAGAATTGGGACGCTGCATACGAACGCCTCTGCACGCAACTCGCCTGATTCGACGCCGCGTCTCAACAGCGGAACTTCTCACACACATCTCTCGTTCTATGGGTATATGCAACCCTTAACCCCATAGCCGAGCCCATGCAGACACCAAATGATTCCATTGCAGCCTACTGGCGCGACATACAGCACTTCGAGCCACTGAGTCGACAGCGTGAAAGAGAGCTCTTTGGCCTAGCACGTCAGGGCGATCAGCAAGCGATCAACGAATTGGTTCAGGCCAATCTTCGCTTTGTCGTGCGCATATCAAAGGAATACAACGGACGCGGCCTGTCCTTCATTGAGCTCATCTCCGAAGGCAATGTAGGCCTAATTGAGGCCATCAAGCGCTTTGATGAGACGCGCGGCTTCAAATTTATCACCTATGCCGTGTGGTGGATTCGCCAAGCCATACTCAAAGCGGTAGCTGAGGGCAGTAAAATAGCGCGCCCCCCCATGAGCCAAATAAGCGATTTACAAAAAGTCGAGAAACGGACCAACTCTCTCAGCCAACAGCTGGGACGCACGCCGACGCTAGACGAAATTACAGCAGATACCGAGATGAGCCCAGAACGAACCCGCAACGCACTGTGGGCCAGCAGCGGCGACCTCTCACTCGACGGACCGGCCTTCGCCGACGAGGACCAGCCGCATATGGCGTACCTTCAAGACGAACACATCGACCTCGAAGGCGATTTGGAAAGCCAGCTACTCAAAGATACGCTGAAGCGATGCCTTGGCATACTCGACGAGCGCGAAGATTACATTATCCGCTGCTACTTTGGTCTGGATAACAGCGAGGACTTCACGCTGCAGGAAATAGGCGTGCACCTGGGCCTCACCCGGGAACGCGTGCGCCAGCTCAGAGACCGTGCCCTGGCTAAGCTGCGCGGCAAGTACGGAAAATTGCTCATCGAAATGAGTAAAAACTGATATGTAACGTCTCGTATTTCACACCTTGATGCCATCTACTAAATCTACTTTCTTATATGTCAGTCTTATCTGTTTTCAAATTGCACCTTTCGCACGGCGCTCTGCGCGGCCCATTCCATCAATAGGAGAGGCAACTGTGCGCTACAACTTGGCCGATCTACATACGCATTCCTTCTGTTCGGATGGCATGCGGACGCCCACGCAGGCCGTCGAAGAGGCTCGCGATGCTGGTCTGCAGGCGCTAAGCCTAACAGATCACGACACCGTCGAAGGGATCGATGAAGCCATCGAAGCAGGCAGCAACCTGGGGGTAGAAGTTATTGCCGGCAGCGAACTCAGCGCGCACGTGCGCGAGCGGGAAGTTCACCTACTGGCGTACTTAATAGATTGGAATAACGACGAGCTCAACAGCGGACTCAGCCAAGTGCATCAGGCGCGGCGCCAGCGCGGCGTTGCCATTGTCGAGCGGCTCAACGATATGGGCCTGGGTATCGAGTTAGAAGAAGTGTTGGACCATGCTCAGGGCAGCCCGCTAGGTCGGCCCCACATCGCTGCCGTCATGATCGAAAAGGGCCTTGTGGCCGACAAGGACGAAGCGTTTAATCGCTATATAGGTGACCGCGCACCGGCGTTTCGCGCCAAGCCTCATATCTCGGCCCAGGAGGTCATCGCGCGCGTCCATCGCGCCGGCGGCGTGACGTTTCTAGCCCATCCCGGACACAGCCTACCCGACGCCGTAATCCAGCAGCTCATCAGGTTCGGACTGGACGGTATTGAGGTCTTTCATCCCGCTCACCAACCGCCCCAAATTGACTTTTACACTCAGCTAGCAGACCGACACGGCCTGCTCATATCAGGCGGGTCCGACAGCCACGGTGATGCGCACGGTACGCGCATCGGCGACTATGGAATCGGCTACGAGGCCATCGAGGCAATGCGCGCACGCGCTGCACGCTATGCCGCCTAACGCATCCGTTCAAACCAAATGTCTATACTGAGACGAGTTATTGCGCTTCTGTGCCTCTTGACGGGGTTGCACACCGCGGAGGCGCGCCCGCAGCGCTTTCATCAGACCGCAGCACCCACCAAACCCATTTCAGGCCTTTTTGGTACGGAAATTGGCGACATCGTGTGGAGCGGTCGTTACCTGTGGGCCGCAACCGAAAGCGGTGTGGCCCGTCTCGACCCCGAGTATACCACCGGCACTTCGGCCAGCGACTGGGTTACATTCACCGCGCTGAACGGACTGGGCCGCGGCTCCATAAGCGCGCTGAGCGCGGTGGGCGATACCGTATGGGTTGCAACGATTATCGATACCACCACGAGCATCGGAACGCGACAAATGGGGACGGGGTTAAGCTTTTCTCACGATGCAGGCAGCACCTGGACGCATATTCCCAACGAGGCCATTTTCGACCCACAAATTCCCAGCTTTGAACGCGGTCCCGGGACCCAGATCGACAACGGCTGCTTTGGCCTGTCCGTCGGAAAGGACGAGGTCTGGGCAGCGTTTTTTGCCGGATCAACGGTCCAACTGAGCGCCGACGGCACGCGTTGGCGGCGCACACTGCCCGACGGAGCGGACGACATCGTCTATTTTGCCCGAGATACGGCCGCAGACAGCCTGCGCATCTTCGCAGATAGCCTGGCCAGCACCGGCGCAGACCCCGCGCTGGTCTCCGAAGCCCTGGCCGCCTCCGATAGCCTAGCTAGTCAAGGGCTGCTGCACCGCACATTCTCTGTGCTGGCGTATGGGGATACCGTCTGGGTAGGCACTTCTAGCGGCCTGACGCGCTCGTTTGACGGAGGACAGACCTGGCAAAACACCAAAGTCCGCCTCGACAGAGAGGGAACCGCTGTGCCCGGCCAGATAGGGGCCAACTGGGTGCTCTCTATAGAGCGGCAGATTGCAACAGACGGTACCTCCATCCTGTGGGTGGGGACCAACGTGACGGGGCTGCCCGGAGAAATCGCTTCTATGGCCTACAGCCGCGATAGCGGTACAACGTGGACGGTGACGGGCACGACCTTTGCCTGGGACTTTGCCTTTACCGAGGGCTTTGCCTGGGCAGCGACGAGCCAAGGGCTGCTCAAGAGAGCGTATGATGAATCCATTTGGGAAGCCGTAGAAGTCTCGAGCAATGAATCGCTAAACGGCACGTTTGTCGGTTTGGAGACGCTCCCATCGAACGAGGGCCACGTGCTGTGGACCGGTGCAGAGAACGGGCTGGGGCGCAGCGGGGACGAGGGGGCCAACTGGCGCATCATTCGCGACCTAGTGCGCGTCCGAACCCTAGATACGAACGCCTTTGTAGGTGAAGGCGGCGTGCGCGACAGCACGGCCGTCACGTATGCAGCACCCAACCCCTTTTCCCCTTCAGCCGGCGACCGTGCGCTGATCGTTTTCAGCCTGCAGGAGGATACCGACGTGGACATCGACATATACGATTTCGCCAGCCGCAAGGTGCGCACGCTAGCTAGCAACACCCGCTTTGCCGGCAACATCGATCACCAAGTACCGTGGGACGGCAGCGACAATAGCGGTCAATCCGTTGCCAACGGCACCTATTTCTATCGCATACAAATGGCCTCCGGCCGACAGGCCTTTGGCAAAGTGGTGGTCCTAGATTGAGCAACACACTGTTCATATGTCTGTGTGCTCTAACGCTTCTCTCTTCGCCGTTACGAGCCGCCGACTTTGCCGGCGCATTCTTGGAAACGGGCCTCGGCGCGCGTGCGCTCGGCATAGGCAGTGCCTTTAGCGCCGTGGTCGCCGGCCCGGACGCACCCTATTGGAATCCAGCCGGCCTGTCGCGCGCGAACGGCTTGTCCGGACAGACGTCCATGCAGACGCTCGCGCTCGACCGACGCGTGAGCACGGCTTCGGCCGCGCTCAACCCACGCGGTGATATGGGCTTTGGATTTGCATGGCTACACGCCAGCACGGGAGACATAGAAGGACGCACGGCCAGCGGTCAGCGAACCGGATCCGTCAAAGACATCGCCAACGCATTCATTGTGGCGACGGGACGCACGCTGGGAAACAGGTTGAGAATTGGCTTTGCCATGAAAATTTTTGACCAGCGGATAGAAGAGCCATTCTCAGATGCGTCGACAGCCAACGGACATGGGTTCGACTTGGGTGTGCAATACGCGCTGGGAGAACGACTCGCACTCGGCATTGCGGCGCGCAACCTGAGCGCTTCGCTCAACTGGAAAGTGCGCCTGAACAACGGGCAGAGCAGCAGCACGGAAGACCTGCTGCCGCGCGTGCTATCAGCCGGTATCACCTACCGTCCATTCGCTCAGGGTACGCTCGGCATCGAAATCACCCAAGGCGATGAGACTACAGCGCACGTGGGCGGCGAATGGACGGTGAGTCCCCTGCTCACGCTGCGAACCGGCCTGCGCAATGTGGGCGGACAAGAGACTTGGGGACAAGTTGCCGCTGGACTGAGCCTAAGGCCGATGCGCAGCCAGAAGCTGCAGTTCCACTACGCCTATGGCACGGATCCCATCGGCGCAGATGCGCGCACGACCATCGGCTTAGAGGTATCCTTTTAACATGGTCTGGCTTCTTCTCTTTCTCGCAATACTGAGCCCACTAAACGTCTCGGCACAAACGGGGTTCCCGTCTCTGCGCCTGAGCGGCAGCGCACGGCCGGCGGGCATGGCAGATCTAAGTGCGGCACTGCGCGGTCCCGAAGCCACCAACCCAGCCGCCCTCTCGGCAACCACCGCACGGGCCTATGCGCTTTCACACAACGCTTGGATAGGTGACATCAACCAGCAGCACCTGCACGCAGTCAGACAGGGCACGCACAACGCCTGGGCACTGCGCGCACAGATCTGGCAGGCCGATGGAATCGAATACCGCACGGGTCCCAGCAGGCAACCGCTGGGCACGTTTGGCGCGTACGATCTGGCCACGGGCATTGTTTACGCGCGTAGCCTGTCGAGTGGAATGCGTCTGGGCGGTCAGATCAAGCTGCTGCGCCAGTCGATTTCCACCCAATCAGCCATCGGCTACGGCATTGATATGGGCTTGCTATACCCCCTTGGGGATCACCTCTTAGCGGGCGCGGCCCTGCTCAACGCGGGAGCCATGAATCGACTTGAGCGACTCGCGACACCCCTGCCGACAGAAGGGCGCATTGGCCTGACATACGAGGGCGTGCAAGACCTGCTATTGGGCATCGAAATACAAAAGGCGAGAGAGACCGACCTCAGCCTCCACGCCGGAGGGCAGTATTGGACACAGGATTTCTTGGCTCTGCGTTTAGGCTATCAGACAGCAGATAGTCGCGGCCTGTCGGGCGGTATGCGCATCCGCGTCCGCTCGTGGACAGTCGACTACGCGTATATGCCCTTTTCCAACGGACTCGGTCAGGCACACCAGGTGAGCCTTCAGTTCAATGGGGGTGCTACAGCCCGATGAATCTATGGCGCAAAACACGCCCCCCGTCGGTTCCGCGTCCCGTGCAAGCACCTCCCCCGGCGGTCGTCTATCGGCCCACGTCTTCCACGCCACCTCCTCTGCCTACGGCCGAGCCAACGAGAGCGTGGATTCACAGCGTCCTCTTTGTGCTGACGCTCCTATCCATGATGGCAGCTGGCGCCATGCAGCAGGGGGTTGATCCACTCGTTTCCCTGCGCACACTCGTGCATCTCGTAGAGGGCATTCCCTTTGCCGCTACGCTGCTGACTATTTTGACCGTACACGAATTTGGGCACTATTTCGCCGCCCGCAGCTGGGGCGTTAAGGCTTCGCTGCCCTACTTTCTACCGCTGCCCTACGTATCGTTTCTTGGCACGCTGGGCGCCGTGATCAAAATCCGTTCGGCCATTCCGCACAATCGTGCTCTACTCGACATTGGCGCAGCCGGCCCGTTAGCTGGTTTCTTCGTAGCCGTCGGAGCCTGTATCTTCGGGCTCTCGCGCTCACAGATCGTGACCGGCGACTACTTTTACAGCCCGCCCATTGAGCTGGGTGCGCCGCTGTTATTCAGCGCAATTGCACACGTTATTTTGCCTTCTATCGGTCCACAGCAGCAGGTTTTGCTCGACCCCATCGCATTTGCCGGCTGGGTCGGCCTCTTTATCACGGCATTCAATCTTTTTCCCATAGGTCAGCTCGATGGGGGCCACATTACGTATGCCCTCTTTGCGCGTTGGCACAGACGTATTGCACGCCTGACCTTTGCCCTGCTTATTGCTATGGGCCTATATGGCCTAGCGACCATAGTCTGGCTACCTTCATGGCCCTCGGGCTGGCCCGGCTGGCTCGCCTTGGCCTTTTTTCTCACTCTTTTTGGCAAGGACCATCCTGCGCCCTATGATTCATATACTAAGCTGGATCGAAAGCGGCGCTGGGTTGGCTACCTCTGCCTGATCGTATTTTTCCTGTGTTTCTCGCCCGTCCCGTTCTCAGCGAACTACTAATCGTCAGCAGCTGTGCCCTCCTAGCGGCAACGCTCACCAGCTGCGGCTTAGGGGACTCCGATCAGGCTGAATGTCGCTGTGGCCCAGAGACGAGCACACTGCTCTTTCCCCATTGTGCAGATGCACTTTCTGATGAGCAGACCGATCCTACCAACCCCTTCGCAACCCAAATCCCCGAGTGCCCAAGCGGACAGCAGCTCTTTCTCCTGGAACGTACCCGACCTGAATACGTGCTTAACAACTTACGCACAATTTTCACCGCGCAGCCGGAGAGCCGAAACCCCGCACAGTACATGGAGCAGCTAACGGAGAATTTTTCTTTTGTTCCAGACGAGGAAGACATTCAGCGTCATCCAGAAATCTACGATACCGCAAAGGATACCGTTTGGGCCGCCGCGCAAGAGCGCGATTTTGCTCGCGCGATACTTGACCCCGAGCGCACGCAGAGCGTCCGCTTTATCCGCTGGTTCCGAGCTTCTTTTGACGAACGCATCCCCTCGGCCGACCAGCTTAGTGAGACGTTTATTTTTCCGTACGAAATCGAGTTCACCGAAACCCCGCCAGAAGATGGTGCATCTGCTGGAAACGTAATCGCCATTAAGGGCTACATGGAAATGGACCTGCGGACACCGACGGCAGAAAATCCCGTATGGAACATCGACCAGTGGCGCGACGTACGCGATCGCGCCTCCGCCAAGTTTTCTTGGGGGGAGCTCCGCGCGCTCTTTTCTCGCTAGACGCTGTTTGAGCAAGAAATACGCACATACTTTACGGGTTTTTAAAATGGGTAATACGTTGTATTATATTTGACTAATGTTTTGCATGAAAAAGATCAACAAAGGAGCCGTTTAATGCGCCCAATGGCCTTGTCTATTGTTCTCTTGGCTCTCGCAGCACTCAGCGGCTGCGGCAACCCCTTTGCCCCCGATAAACAGGCGGGGGCCGGTGAGATCCAAGGGCCCGCCCCAGACGCGACCACGCCTGAAATACTTATGGACAACTTGGCGCGCGCCATGCGCGACCGAGACAAAGATCTTTACGAAACGGTCCTAGATCCTGGTTTCTGGTTTACCGAAACCGACTGCGCGGGTGACATCGTCCTGGAGAACGGTCTCGAACAAGAACTAGAATTCCTCGGCGGCAGCCGGGACGGCTCACGCCCTGGCATTTTTGATATTTTTCGCTCCTTTGAGTTCGATTTCCAGCTTATTCGTCGCGGGGTAGAACTGGGGCCCGACTTCCCCGACGCTTTTGAAGGCGATCCCGATGGCCACCCCAACGAGGATTGGCAGGTGTTCCGCGGACGCGTTCAAATGCTCATGCTAGACGAGAATGGCGATGGTTTCCGCGTCGACCAAGTTATGACGTACAAGCTGCGATTGGGCGAAGACGGCCTTTGGAGAATCACCCGCTGGATAGACGACCCGCTGTCGGGCGACTGCGGAACTGGCAAACAGCCAGCGCAGCTGTTCGACTGGGCAACCGCGAAGCAGGTAGACGCGCATAGCCCTTGACAAAGCGATCCTCCAAAAGGGCGAGTATGGTCAAAAAGCCGCGCTCGGCCGCATGGCACCTCTATTTAACTGCCACCGTTCTATCTTGTGCAGTTGTTTGCGCGCTCTACCTGCAGTGGCATAACCTGCCACACGAAGAGCCTCCGCTGGAGCCCGCAGTAGACGAGACGCCGCCCCCCGTTCCCGCCAGTAGCGCGCGTCAGTTTTCCGATGCTTTTTACGAAGAGGTCGATCGCGCGCTCGACGCGCGCGGCCTGTGGCCCGCGCTCATTAGCAAACAGCGCGGCGAAATCGATCGCATCGAGGTTCAAGTTCCTGCCGATCTACCCTTAGCGGAAGTCAACCTAACGCTCACATTAGCCGCACAGGCGCACGGCGGACACGTCCTGCGTGCAGTCGAAATACAGCGCGACGTGCAAGTAGAGATGACCTGCGGCTTCGATTCCCTGCACACTACGTCTATTTTGCTCAAGACGACTTCCCAACGCAGACGCACGGGCCAGATAGCCCTCGTCATAGATGACTTTGGCGGACACAGCCGACACTACGAACGCTTTTGCGACGTACAGCAGCGTTTGACGCTCGCCATCTTGCCCAACGCCGGCCCGGTCACAGCCATTGTAGATCTCGCACGCGAAAATGGGCACGACCTGCTGATTCACCTGCCAATGGAACCAGACGATTATCCCACACAGAACCCGGGCAAGGGCGCCATCATGGCGCACTACAGCGAAAACCAAGTCCGCTCCGCGCTGCAGCAAGCGTTGAAACGCATTCCTGACGCCGTGGGCTTTAACAACCACATGGGCTCCAAAATAACGCGCGACAAAGGCATCATGCACACCCTACTAATGGAAGCGAAAAAGAGGCGATTACTCTTCCTCGACAGCCGCACGACACCGCACTCAGTCGCCTACGAATTAGCCCAATCGCTGGGCGTGCCTAGCCTGCGGCGCGACGTGTTTATCGACGAAGTAGACGATCGCGCGTCCATTGAAGCCGCCCTGTGGAACTTAGCAGCGCAGGCAAGCCGCACGGGACTCGCTATTGGCATCGGGCATGAACGCACCAATACCCTACTCGCACTTGAACACGTCTTACCGCACTTGGAACAGCGCGGCTTTCGCTTTACCTCTTTGGAACAGCTCATCCCATGAACGATCCATTTACTTTTGAACTCATTGCTCAGGACGAACAAACCGGCGCGCGCGCAGGCGTTCTTCACACGCCACACGGGGCCATTGAAACCCCGGTTTTTATGCCCGTGGGCACGCAGGCAACCGTTAAGACACTGGATCAAGGCGATCTCGTAGAAGCCCAGGCGCAGATTATCCTCGGCAACGCCTACCATCTCTATTTGCGACCAGGCCACGAACTCATTGACCGGGCAGGCGGCCTGCACGCCTTTATGAGCTGGCAGCGTCCCATTCTCACCGACAGCGGCGGCTTCCAAGTCTTCAGCCTCGGGGACCTCAACACCATCAGCGAAGAAGGGGTGCGCTTCCAATCGCATCTAGACGGGTCTCATCACCTATTCTCTCCTGAAAAAGTCATGGAAATCGAGCACAGCTTAGGAGCCGATATCATCATGGCTTTTGACGAATGCACGCCCTATCCATGCGAACGCGAATATGCCCAGCGATCCATGGAAATGACGCTGCGCTGGGCAGAGCGCTGTCGGGTTCGCCACCAACAGCTCAGCGAGGAACGCTGTCACCGTCCCCCGCAAGCTCTTTTCGGAATTTTGCAGGGCAGCATCTACCCCGATTTGCGCCAGAAGTGTGCACGCGCACTGGTCGATATGGATTTACCTGGATATGCCATCGGCGGCCTAGCCGTGGGCGAACCTCGCGAAGATATGATCGAGGTCATTAGCTCAACCACACCGCACCTGCCAGTGCACAAACCGCGCTATCTAATGGGAGTCGGCTTACCGCACGACTTGATCGAAGCCGTCGGTCACGGCGTTGATATGTTTGACTGCGTGGTGCCCACGCGCAACGCGCGCAACGGAACCGCTTTCACACGCAACGGCCGCCTGCGTCTTAAGAATGCCCGGCACGCCGAAGACGATGCCCCAATCGAAGAGGGGTGCAGCTGCAAGACGTGCATGCACTACAGCCGAGCCTATCTGCGCCATCTTTTTCAAACAGGCGAGTTTCTGGGCTTGCACCTAGCGACATTTCATAACATCTTCTTCTTCCAACAATTAATGCAAGATGCGCGTCAAGCAATTATTGAAGGGCATTTTGCTCAGTGGCAGCGCGACTTTCTCGCCAGTTATCGCGACGAGTAAGT
>CAXGPR010000091.1:0-13445 GCA_964011675.1 uncultured bacterium | reverse complement strand
AAGAGATCGCTGATGCGCTACTTTTTATTCCAACCAGCTTGCCGCAGCGCATCGGCAAAGGCCGAATTGGATAGCGGAGCGGCCTGCCGCCTCTGTGTATTGTTTTTGCCCCTATTTTTGTCGGGTTTAGTCGTTTGCTGGGGGCTGTTTTGTCGCGATTTCTTATCGTGTTTTTTGGGGTGATCTGAGGGGCCTGTTGAAGTCACTTTTTCTTCATCGCTTTGCTCTCTACGCATCGACAAAGCGATCCGTTTGCGCTCTAAGTCTACTTCAGTGACCCGCACCTCAACTTGCTCTTGCACCTTTACAACTTCATTGGGGTCTTTGACATAGCGATCCGCCAATTGGCTGATGTGTATGAGTCCGTCTTGATGAACCCCGATATCGACGAAGGCGCCAAATGCGGTAATATTGGTGATCACTCCAGGAAGCTTCATACCCGGTTTGAGATCTTCCATTTTTTCAATGCCCTCAGCAAAAGCAAAGGCACTAAACTCCTCACGGGGATCTCGTCCTGGCTTTGACAATTCGGAAAGTATGTCTTCTAGCGTCGGCAGGCCGACTTCGTCGCTGGCATACCGCGTGAGATCAATGCGTCGGCGTAGATCATCGCGGCGTAGCAATTGGTCGACCTCAACGTCAAGATCCTTAGCCATTTTAGAGACTAACGCATAGCGCTCAGGATGAACAGCGCTGGCATCAAGCGGGTTTTCTCCGTCGTGTATTCTCAGGAATCCAGCCGCCAGTTCAAATGCTTTGGGACCTAATCGAGGGACCTCTTTTAGGCCTTTACGCGAGGTGAAAGGACCATGCTCTCGGCGGTATTTAATAATGTTGTGAGCCAGCTGAGGCCCCAGTCCAGAAACATAGGATAGCAGCTGCTCACTCGCCGTATTGACCTCAACGCCGACGCTATTAACACAAGATACAACCACGTCGTCTAGGCTGCGCTTGAGCGCATGTTGATCAACATCGTGTTGGTATTGACCGACTCCAATAGATTTGGGGTCTATTTTGACTAACTCGGCAAGCGGATCCATTAACCGGCGACCAATAGATACCGATCCGCGTACGGTAAGATCATAATCGGCAAACTCGGCGCGCGCGGAATCGGAAGCCGAATACACAGAGGCGCCACTTTCGTTGACCATGACGATTTGAATGGATTTGGGTAGACCAATACTGCGAGCAAACCGCTCGGTTTCACGACCACCAGTGCCATTACCAATGGCAATAGCTTCAATCTTATGCTTTAAACAAAGGTGTTGGAGGATAGATGCAGCCTTATCGCTGTGTCGGTCTGGATAGATAACGTCGGTGTGGGTCAAATTACCCTGCGCATCTAAGCAGACGAGTTTACAGCCCGTGCGGAAACCTGGATCTAGGGCCAACACGTTTTTTTGCCCCAACGGGGGGGCTAAGAGCAATTGGCGTAGATTTTCAGCAAATACGCGAATAGCTTCTTCGTCCGCAACATTTTTGCTTTCGACGCGCATTTCAGTTTCCATCGAAAGAGAAAGCAGGCGCTTAAAGGCGTCTTGAGCTGCTAGCTTCACTTGTGTACTACAAGCATTATCGCCCTTTACAAAATGCTGATCTAAAGCGGCTAAGCACTGCTCTTCGGGGCCGATAATGCGCAGACTCAAGCACTGCTCTTTTTCTCCGCGGCGCATGGCTAAAACGCGATGAGAAGGTGCCTTTGCAAGCGGTTCTTCCCATTCAAAATAGTCGCGATATTTACTCCCTTCCTGCTCTTTTCCTGTCGTTACGTGCGTGCGTAAAGTACTGTGAGAGGCGTAAAGATCGCGCACTTGGGCTCTGGCCTGTGGATCTTCGTTGATCCATTCAGCGATAATGTCGCGCGCTCCAGCAAGGGCGTATTCTACGCAAGCAACTTCTTTTTCTTGGTCTATAAATGCTGCGGCTTCTGTATCGGGATCCGTGGTTTCATCTTGTTTAAAGAGCAAGTCAGCTAATGGTGAAAGCCCTTTTTCTCGCGCAATGGTAGCACGGGTACGACGCTTGGGGCGATAGGGTAGATAAATATCTTCCAGAGTGCTAAGGCTTTTTGCCGCCGAAACTTTTTCGCGCAGTTCATCTGAAAGTACTTCTTGATCTTCTAGTGATTTGAGTATTGTATCACGCCGTTTATCTAATTCCCTTAATTGCTCTAAGCGATCGCGGATTTGCATGATAGCCACTTCGTCAAGAAGGCCGGTGGCTTCCTTGCGGTAGCGAGCAATAAAAGGAACCGTTCCACCTTCATCTAATAAAGCTATGGTAGAAATAACTTGCTGTGATTGAACGTTGAGCTCAGTTGAAATGGTTTTGGCATACTGCGTAGACATGCGATATCCTTAGGAATTTTTCGTAGATTAGATCTAAAAAAGGTGATAAATAAACAACAGAAACCTCCCCAAAAGGGGCTTCCCAATCGCTCTCGATATAGATAAATAAATTCGGGGATTGAAGCGATCTCTGTGGTTCTATTTTTTTAAGTCTGCTAAGGTCGTCGAAGCGATATGCTTTCGATCATCGTCAAAGACATCTGTGAGTTTTTCCAGCCAGTCGATTCGCAAGTCGGTGCGATTTGCATTAAAGCGCAGATCAAGTCCTTTTGGCGCGTAGGCCGCAAAAAGCAGCTTGCGTGCTCTATCACTGGCATTGGCACTGCCGCCGTGAATCAGCCCAGTGGTTGATATGGCCACATCACCCTTCTTGCCGCCTACCGAAATATATTCAGCATAATCTAAATCCGGCAGATCCTTAATATTCGTTGGATGCTCCTGGTAGGCCGGCTCCGATCCCAAATGATCAGCAATCAACTGATGACTGCCGGGCGAGATTACTGTCGGTGCACGATCCGCAGGAATATCATCAAGCATGATCATAAATGTCACCAACATTTGTATTGGCCGTGCATCGAGTTGATCACGATTGTATTGAATGTCCACATGCAGAGCACTTTCATTATAAGACCATTCCTCAGCATTCGGCAGCGTATGTAGCGTTGCTCCGGAAACTAGTTCGACCGCATTCGCATGTAAAACATCACAGGCTGCTGCTTCGAGATTCGGGTGTTGAAAAACATCTTCAAACCCCGGCCCGGTTGGATAGCCAATAATTCCGGTTGGTTTCTCATCGTTGTCATACAAAGTATCCATCTCAGCAAGTGCTGCATCAATAATGGCTGGCGGGAGCAAGTCTTCTGCAATGCTTAAACCACTGCTAAAGAAATCATCAATCTGTTTTTGATTTAACATTTAATCGCTTTTTTGTTAAATTTGACACTGACTTAGGCTCCCAGACCTGCACAAGGCAAAGCATCCTTGTGCGCTAAGCGGCGAAGTCCCACTGCTGCTGGAGGGGTCTATTTTTCGCATTGCCCGAGCAACTTTGCACTGGCGCGGACATAGCCAAGCGGACCATAGGACGCATGCTGGGAAGCGAGATAGATAATACAGTGCGCGATATCCAATAGTTTTCCCGGTTTCGCTCTAGCCGCTCACGCCCTAGGCATATGGATCAAAAAACGTCCGCTCAGCTCCAAAATTATCCATCGCCACTACCTCATCGCCACGCAGCCGCGTGCGTATGGGCTCGATGTGTAACCGCTCCGACAGTAGCAACTCCTGCTCTATAAGCGGAAAGTCGATGCGAACGGCGGCCCCAGTTGGCGGTTCCGCGACAAACAAATAATCATCGTTCCAAGTCGCCGTCGCTCCTGCCACCTGCACCGTCTCCCTCGCGACCCACGAAGGTATCCGCACCCATAATGGACCCGCCTTCTTCGCTTCGACCTGCAATCCATCGCCGGTGTAAGGAGATTGCACTCTTACCGCCTCCGTCTCGTGGTCGAAGAGCATATTGACCCAATGGCCCGATTCCTCGGAACGCACCACTTCGCGATAGGCCTCGCACAAGGACGCCACCGTGCCGCCAACAATATCCATATTGAACGATAGATTAGTCCGCCCTTTGCCCACCGACTTATGCCCGTAGGGCGCTGGGAATCCGTAAGCACCCAGATGCCGGTCAGCTACCTCGCGTAGTCCATCAATATTGTCGGGATTGGGCGGATCGGCGATAAACGAGTTGTCGCGCAATTGCGCGGGTAACAAATGCCCACGCAACATTCGCTCGGCGTCTTGGTAGTACTCGCCAAAACCCCAGCGTCCCAAAATCAGCGCCGTCTCCAGTATATCCCCCGAGTTGTTGGTCTCGCCATGATCGCTATCCTCCTGCGTCGTCAACTCGCATGACCAACCCAACTCGTCGCGCATCGACCACAGCCCATCTTCGCAAAAGGCCTTCACTCTTAACATCAGCGCGCCGTCCCCGAGCAAATCGGCCAGCTGCGCCAGAGACGACAGCACGCAGGTGATCGAATGGGTGTGGGCGGTTTCGAAGCGTTGCTGGTCGAAGCTGCCGTCGGGCAGGTAGAATTCATTGACCGCCTTCTCCTTAAGAGCCAACGCCAGATCCAAGGCTGGCACGTAGCCCGTGGCGCGATAGTACTTGACCAGCGGCCCCAGCATCCGCGCCTCGCCCTGGATAAAGCCGCTACCATTCTGATAGACGAGCCCCAACTGCTCCAACGCGGGCAGATCCCAGCGGTCGTCCGCATCCCACAACCGGCCGATTGCGGAGATGCTCTTTTCGGCCAACTCGCGAGCCTCGCGGTCGTCGCGGAAGCAGGCCAGCGCGTAGAGCGCATGGAAACCCTCGCGTAAGTTGTGCGCACAAAAGTTGATCGGCGCCCCGTCCTTGGTCTCGCGATTGAGCGGCAGCGCCACGGGCCCACTGTATGACAAAAACGCAGCGCGCCGGTGATTGCCTATCGCCGCCTCATCAACCGCAGCGCCGATCGCGTCTTCGGCGCTCAGCAGCGCGTTGAGGTGCCGCCCCGGCACATGCGCCTCGCTGTGGACCGCACTGAAAGCCAACAGCGCCTCGGGCTCAATCAGCGAGCTAAAGAAGGGCACGCCCCCGTCGTCAGCGTCAAAGACATTGTGCATGGTGCGGCAACCGAGCCGGATCGCCGCAGCGATATCATTCGTATTAACGTCATTCAACTTTGGCATGGCTACTCCCTTTCAATCCTCAGTGATCACGCTGGCTGTGCTCCAGCGCCCGTCCTTGTAGTAGATGGCGTATACATCCGATAGCCCCCACCGTCCAACGCCACCAGCGACATATCCTAGGCAATCGATGCGGCGGAAAAATATTATGTAGAGGAACTATAAAAGCCCTTTTAGTACGTTGGTGCAAACCAGTGGAGGTGGTTTTGCTCAGACTACTTGTCACAACATGAATATGGCATTTTTGACTGGGGAAAGGACGTTTTCGGTAACTTGTCCTGACTTTTCAAAAAGACGTTCTTTACGCTTCCCTCCATAAACTAATGAGACTCAAAGTCTCCTATGGGACAGCATCTATGTATCAATATTCCTTATGCTTAAATCGAACTAAATTTTAACATGTTAGACCCGAGGCCAGAGATGGACAACAAAAATACACCTATATCCCTACCCGATGATTTCGATCCAGCCGTTAACCTGCCTGCTCGAGAGGTAAACGGCAAGATTTTTCACGCTACGATCCCCGGCATGAACCTAGCAACACAGTTAATCGAAAACAGTACGCCATTAGACCTTGAAAGAGCGGAAAAAGTGCTCGATGCGGTTTTTGAATCACAGGAGCGCCGACCTGGGGCACCGCACTATGGCAACTTTACCTGGGAGCGCGAGGACGAGATGGTGGAAGATATTAACGCCGTCCACTTCACCGTCATGCCGTTGATCAAAACGATGCTACGCTGTCGCGATTCAGTGCCCGCATCCTTGCGCACCAAGGCGCTGGAAGGAATTCGCTTAGGGCTTGAAGCCATTGCCCGCATTGACGTGCATCTGCGCTATACTACGATTGCTGCGGCCGATGTTTTTGATACGTGTATCGGCGGCGAGTTACTCAAAGACGAAGCGCTCATAGCGCGCGGCCGCGACAAACTACGGCGCTGGTTGGCATTCACCGATCAATCGGGGACTTTCTACGAATACAACTGTCCCGGCTATACGGGCATGTCTATTGAACGTTTAGCCGAACTAGCTGCGCTAACGAACGATAGCCAAACGCGTATTATCGCCCGTGTTTTTGCCGCGCGCGCGGGCGTAAGTGCGCTACTGCACGGGCACCCGGGTACTGGTCGTTGGTCTGGGCCTTTTTCTCGCGCTTACCAACCGCAGATCGAAGCCAAAACCCCACCCGAAATCGACTGGATGCGTCATTGGATTGCCTCAGGCACCTTGCCCGAGTGGACCACATCTGCCTTAGAAGACAAAAGTATGCCATTAGAAGTCAAAGAAACGTCTGATAGGATCGGACAGCAGATGATAACGACGTATATGGACGAGGGATTTTCCTTAGGCGTCGCCTCCAAGGACTTGAGCAGCCAGGCCAATCGTTTTGTCGAAGGTGAGTCAAGCGCCTTTATTGCCCACTTCAACTGCGGCCAAGAAACAGGCGTACTGGTCAGCAAATATATTTTAGACGAAAAATGGCTAGGTGATTTCCGCACGACGCCATCTCGCTCTAACACGCAACTGCAACCTGATGAAGGCCGTTTCTGGGGCGTGCAGGACAAAACGCGCGCTATTGGCCTCTATGCACCGCGCGTGATTGGCGCTCGCCAGCCGTGTAGCGGGCTTAAAATGGCACTGATATGGATGCGCCGCGATTTAGTCGACGAAATCTGGATCGGCGACCGCAAAGTCGCCGCTCTGCCCGCCGACGTGCCCAGCGGCGAAACAGTCATCGTCGGCAGCGGTACGATGTGGGCGGCTATCCGTCCATTGACACGCACTCACCTCAGTTACAATCCGCCACAAAGACTGGTAGAACGTCAGGGTAATCTAGCGCTGGAAGTTTATAACTACGAAGGAGCGGCCAAAACCTTTTGGGAATTGGGTTGGCCCAGTTCGTTTTATCAGGGTATGCCCCAGTGCGGCTTTTATGCCGAGGTAGCAGAGCGAGGGACCTATGCCGATGGCGCGGCGTTTGCACAGACCGTCGCTGCGGGTCAATTGAACGACAAGGCCGAAGCAGCATTCACCTACGATGGTGGCGACGAAGAGCGTTTGTGGAACGTAGAGTATGAACGAGACGGACGCCGCTTGGGACTTAAAGTCGATTTAATGCAGTGGAAACTGAAGCAACGCTGGACCGAAGACGGAGACCAAGATTGGCCGATGCTAAAATCACCTCTGGCTCAACAGACGTGTGATGGCCGAGTCGAAGTTGGAGGCGCGAAACTCGAATGCGGTAAGGCAGCGGCCTGGATCTTGGCCGACCCGGAGCGCCAATGTTGGGTAGCTACCTACCACGGCCCCAAAGCTGCTCCCTTGGTTTTTGACGTGCCAGAAGGCAAAGTGGAAATCGAGTCGATGGGGACCGGTATGGTAATTTGGGACAAGGGACGCGTTCGTATTGAAGCCAATGATATGCGCGGAACACCCCAAATTCAGGGTGGCCAAGTCGTTTCTTAATAACTCATTATCTTTAATTTTATTCGACATCCTATGTATATTCTCTGTGGTTCGAAATTACAGGGCAATAAACGTTAGATCTGGTCCTTTGGTGGCCTCCATTCCAAAACGAGAATACGAAAAAATCTACAGCGAAAAAACATGATCCAGTCCGCACAATCCATCGTCCAATCTAAGTTTTTTCAAAACTTTATTTTATTTTTGATTATCCTGGCAGCTGTCGTTGTGGGGATAGAGACAGATAGGGATATCGACCCCAGGTCGTTAGAAATATTACATATCCTCGATGATATAATTCTCTACTTATTTACCTTAGAGGCTGCTTTGAAAATTTTAGCAGAGGGGAAAAAGCCGTGGCGCTATTTCCAAAGCGGCTGGAATCTGTTCGACTTTGCGATCGTAGCTGTCTGCTATCTACCTGCTACCGGCTCTTTTGTCACGGTGCTGAGGTTATTTCGCTTATTTCGAGCGATCCGTCTCATTAGTGTGATTCCAAAATTACAAATACTAGTGGGGGCCTTACTGAAATCCATCCCGTCAATGTTCTACATCAGCATCTTACTTTCTCTCTTCTTCTATATATATGCCGTGATGGGTGTGATGCTATTTGGAGACAATGACCCACTTCACTTTGGTGATTTGGGCGTTTCTCTACTTACCCTTTTCCGCGTGGTGACCTTAGAAGACTGGACAGATGTGATGTACCTTCAGATGTATGGGTCGGACATTTACCAAGGCTTTAACCAATCTATCGAAGGCATGGACATCGTACCAAAGGCGCAGCCCGTGGTGGGTATCCTTTATTTTGTTTCCTTCGTTCTCTTTGGGACAATGATCATGTTGAACCTCGTCATCGGAGTGATCATCAACTCAATGGACGAGGCGCATAAAGAGGTGGATCGAACGAGTAAAGAGAACGCTGAAACCATTCAAGATATGAAGGCAAAGCTAAAAGAAATATCGGATAAATTGGATACGTTGTAGGAGCTCTAGTGCCCCTACAAACCAAACCTTATATTGGCTTGCAGGAAAAAAGATACTAACATCGACACTGACAGTCAGGTCAGCGCTTAAGGATACCTCCGTTAACATCAATCGTAGTACCGGTAATATAATCGGCCATTGGTGAAGCCAGAAATAGTGCCGCGTAAGCTATTTCCTCCGGTTCACCCAAACGCCCCAGCGGAATCATCGCTGTCACTTCTTTCCGCTGATCAGGACTCAATAATTCGGGATCGGCGTCTATTTGACCAGGTGAAATAGCGTTGACCGTGATACCATGGGGAGCCAAGTCGCGGGCCAGCGTCTTAGTCATCGCAGCTAAACCACCTTTCGAAGCGGTGTAGTGTACGCCACCTGAAACCCCACCAGTCTGGGCACTGACCGAAGTGATATTCACGATCCGTCCGTCTTGCTGGCGTTCCATTACCGCTGATGCAGCCCGACTGCATAGATACGCTCCAGTCAAATTGGCTCCAATAACTCGATCCCATGCTGCGGGTTCGATCTGGTCTAAGGGACCAAAGTCAATCAGCCCCGCATTATTGATCAACACATCGAGACGCCCCCACTTAGCAACTACGCGCTCTACCGCATGATCGACTTCAGAAGCAACCGCAACATCGGTAGGTAATACCAAGGCCTTGCCACCCAATTCATTCACCTCGTCGGCGACCTCTTTCAACTGTTCCACGGTCCGCGAAACCAGAGCTACTTTCGCCCCTACCCGTGCAAAGACCAACGCGATCGCTCGGCCAATCCCACGACTAGCACCAGTAACGAAGACAACTCGATCAGAAAAACTTAGCAGCGTTTCAAAATAATTTTTATCTACCATAGATTACTCACTCCTTACAATCATCACTTTCCGGCCGCAACCCGGGTATTTCCATATAACGCCCGTTGTCTTGACAAGAAATCTGACCGCCATCAACTATCAGATCTTGCCCAGTCACAAAGCTGGCATCGTCCGAAAGAAGAAAGGCGCAGACCGCAGCGATTTCCTCGGGCTGTCCATATCGGTTCATCGGAATCTGTTTTCGATAAGCAGAACTGAAAAGTGGCTCCTCAATCTCCGGTGACGCCGAGGTTGAAACCACCCCCGGAGAAACCGTATTAACGCGAATCTGGTCAGAGGCGAACTCTCCGGCTGCCGTGCGAACTAAACCCAAGAGAGCTGCCTTTGAAGCATCGTATGCGGCGTTATTAACGCTGGAACGATGAGCATTACGACTGGCAGTGCAGACGATCGCTCCGCCTCCAACTCGAGCCATCTTTGGTACCAGCGCCCGCATAAAGGCAAAGGGCGAAGAAACATTGACTGCAAAGTTCAAATTCCAGATCTCATCGCTCATCTCGACAATCGAGGCTCCAGGCCAAACCCCAGCGTTGAGTGCGAGACGAGTCGGTACTCCGTGTGTTCGAATCAACTCGTCCAGAAATCTTGTAGTCGATTCGAACTGCGCCAAATCAAAACCGTAGGGCACAATTTCTTCGTGCTGGGCAGACAGCGAAGCCAGGTCTTCCGCCGAACGATCTAATGCGAGAACTCTTAACCCATCGCGTACGAGGCGGTCCACGATCGCCGCACCGATGGCACCTGCAGCCCCAGTCACTAACGCCAGAGGTCGGTCATCATTGCTCATATTCAAATCCGAGTGCAGAGACTGGGCAGAAAGCAATAAGTAAATACCGACGTATTGATCGAAAATCTATTTCTTGATGACATCTTCGAATTCCTGGAAAATTTCAATGCTGATTCCGTCGGGATCTAACCCATACATAGCACGAGCAACAGCAATCCCATCGCGTTCAACGTCAATCGGCGGATTGATCGCACCATAGCCTGCATCCCCCAGTAATTTATAGACTGCGTCTACATCATCCACTTCAAAAGCCAGATGTGAGGAACCGATAAAAGGATTATCGAGTTCGCGCTTTCGCCCTACGGGGTTTTTATACTCAACAAGTTCGAGAATGAAATCATTAACTGGATGGCGCAAGATCGCGACTTTCAACACCACGTTGTCGTGACCGAGCATCCGATCGTAGGACGGTAAGTCTTTGCGCTCGGAGACACGTACTAGTTCAAGACCGAGCAGGTCGCGGTAGAATGTAACTGAAAGCTCCGCATCAGAGACAGTGAAACCGTGGTGATGGCATTTGACTACGGGCATCGCTTTGCTCCAGTAACAGGGGTTAAAATATTTTTAGACTGGCACCACGTCGCCGGTCTCTTGCGCATGGCGAGCTGCAGCACAAATAGCCACAGCTTCGATCATATCGGCAGTTATAGACGGAGATTTCCGTGTCGCTACCATATCTCTGACAATACGTAAGATCTGCGCCGCACCAAAGGGAAAATCCCAGTCACTCATCGGCGGCGAATGGATCGCGCCATTAGGGCCATACGCACTAGCGTGAAAAGCGCAGTGCCACACCGTACCAACATCGCAATTCAGCGTTACTCCCCGACGAGGCCGGTCCTCTCGATCGCCGTAGCTTAAATGAACTGTATGCAAATCCGTATCGCCCATTGCCCGTACGTTTTCGACACCATCGCCGAAGATGGCAATGGCCAAACTTACCGCATGAACATGTCCTGCCATGGCGGTGCCCCCACCCTGAATCGTACCAAACTGCAACTCTCCCACTTCATCCAAACGCCGGGCAAAACGCGTCGCAACGGGCAGCACACGCAGGATCGAAACTGAAGCCATTGGAGTCTGATGCTCAGCAGCTAGGCCAACCAATTGCTGAGCATCATCCACCGTTAGAGCCAGCGGCTTGTCAATAAATGTCGCTACGCCTTTCGACAGGCCAGGGCGCGCTAACTCAAGATGATCTGATCCATCACCGTTACAATCGGCAATGAAGACCAGATCGACTCCATCGCTTACTTGGGAAAAATCATCGCAAACCAACGGCCGATCGTCGAAAACCTGAGCCAGACACTCAGCTGCCGCGCGGTCTTCGTCCCAGACTCTAGCCAATTCAAAACCCTCGACAAAATCGACCGAAATCTGCCGAGGATCGCTGTAGTCAGTATAAAAATAGAAATGGGCGCCTCCGTGCTGCCACGAGTAAGTGGCCTCTTGATCAATTGGCAACGGATGCTGCAAGCGTAATGGATCGTGTCTGGCACATAGGGCAGAGAAATAAGCTCCATGCATATCGCAGCGGATTAAGCCGACGCGTATAGGTTTGTTCATCGCTCTCCAATAGCCACTAAAGAAATTCAATTCGTTAAAAAGCAGATGAGATCATGTGCGCAGTTCTAAGAATGCTAATTGCGGACGTTATGGTCAGAAAAACAAAAATTGCGCTCACTATTCCCTTTTGAGCCTGTAGGGTTGAGATAAGCGATAATGTAAATATATTTTGAGTTAACATACAGAAGCACGCCCGGTATTTGTTCCCTACGAAATAAAAAGGAGCAGTAATGTTAATAAATTGCACGTTATCTTCAATGGCCGTCGCCTCCTTACTGCTTCTATCCACACTCACATCATGCAGTGACGACTCCACAGATCTCGTATTTGACCCGAGCAATGAAGAAGTTACCGACGAAAGTAGAATTCGTTTCACCAAGGCGGCAAATTCCGATTGGCAACTTGTAGAAAACCAAGATAGAATAACTTCAAACGTGTGGCTGACACGTAGGAGTCAAGGTCTGCTCTTTAATGCAAAGGTTGAGAGTGAGCATAATGGATCAGGACCTAAGGGAACAAAGTGGTTTCTCGGTAGCCTTGAAGATTACTCTGAAGAACAATTGCGTTCACTTGAATTCGTCTCCATGAAGAGCGCCTCTAATTCGAGGATGAGAGATGCTCCAGGCAAGACATTTATAGTTCATCTTGTCGAAGATGACATTTTCATCGAATTGTTGTTTCATTCATGGGGGAACAAATCGGAAGGTGGAGGTTTTTCGTACTCACGAACCAAAGTTAAAGAATAGCCGAAAGTATTTTATCCTGTAGTTCTCAACTTACTGACTAAGGCTGATCATCAAATCAACTCTTTAAGTCTAACTAAGACGCAAGCCACGCTGCGATACCAAAATTTAGCACCAGATGAGTAAAATAGAGTAGGTGATATATCTAGCGTAACACATCACGAGTAGCCGGTGCGACTTCTTCTCCAAACTTTTGTGTATCCCGCAATCAAGAATTGGAAAAAATGTATTTTTTCTACGATATTTCGGCGAATTGAGAAGTTCCTAACAAACTCTTTCAGGAGGCTCTTCCGTGCGCAACCTACAGATTATCGCAGCTGTTTTTTTGTTAATGATTACTGTCAGTTCATCTGGCGCTGACGATCATGGAGATGCTCAGAAGGCACCAAGCTGGATAATGGCTTATCCCGAACATGCCAGAGAGCAAGCTGCAGGTTGGAGCAAAGCCCTTAATTCACCTGGTGCAATACCACCAAAATATCGGCAACTCATCGCCTTAGCGGTTGCTGCTCAGGTTCCCTGTGATTATTGCACATTTATCAGCCGGTCCTTTGCTACCGAACTTTACGGCGCTACCGATGCAGAAATGTCAGAGGCCATCGCACTAGCTGCAAGCATACGTCATTGGAGTACTATATTGGCAGGCAACCAGATAGATGAAGAAAGTTTTCAAGCAGAAGTGCGTAGTATGATAGAAAAAAGCAAGGCACAAAGTGAAGCGAGTAAAACTGAGTAATAGGTTCAATTCATAGTGGAAAACACTAAGAATATGTAATTTTCAACGTGACGAACCACAAGTTTTTGCAAATGATTTATAGCTGCTATGTGATTGTAAAGAGACCGCTTTATGGCATAACATAAAGCGGTCTCTAAGTAATGATCTTTTTCATCACTTTGTTAGCTATTTGTTAAACGGAGTAAACAGATTAGACCCGACATCTGCCAAT
>CAXGPR010000090.1:0-13605 GCA_964011675.1 uncultured bacterium | reverse complement strand
ACCACGCACCTCTTGTCCTTGGGCGTCAATTCCAACCGTCACCATTATAACCGTTCGGGCAATATCGGAACTACTGGTCGGCGAAATCTTTGCAAGGCGCCAATTATCTTTATCGGATACGATGATCTGATACAAGTAAGGGCCTCCACGTTCATCAACCGTATCAACAAATCGATTCGTCCCAGCGGGCAACGCCGCAACTTCGGTATAAAACCCACCCGCATCCGAGCGCATCACTCGATATCCTTCTATGCCATTGCGCACTATCGTTTGTTCGCCAAACGGAACAAAATATTTCGCGCCATCTTCAGGCACTCGGTCCCAAGTAACCTCCACTCGTCCACTCCCTACGTGGACAGCCCGCAGCCCAACGGCTGCCGACGGTGGGATATTGTCTCGACCCGCAACAAAATTATCGGAAAGAGCCATCCCCTCGCGTCCCAGTAAACGGCTCATATTACCCGTATTAAACGCCGCAACTCCGACAACAGTGCGTATTCGCGTCTCTACAACTATGTCCGTGTTGATGCCGTCCGTGTACAACCAAGACCTAGCCATTCCTGCATTGGGCTTAGCTGTCAGCGCTCCCACCAAAAGAGCTCTTCCAGCCAAAACCGCAAACGACACCGTGTTGGTGTCATCAACGGCCAGAACATCTCCAGCATCGTATAAATAAGCCTTAATCTCTATGAGGCCAGGCCGAGTTTTGTCCCATACAAATTCTGTCTGCGTTCGAGATACGGGTGAAACCACACGCAGAACGCGCTCGGTCGGCTCTAAGCCATCAACTTCAGCTCGAACATTTAAGACAGTGCCCGGTTCAAGTGGAAAATTTAAGCTCACCTGCCCGTCGTTTGTGGTATAAACCGTCGTATCAACCCGTCCACCACCCAGTATGATACGCATTTGAGTATGATTATTTCTGTGAAGCAGTTGACCCACCTCATCGTATATCCCCGCTTTGACCGTTACGTCTACCAAACCGTCTTCGCGCAGCAATTCCTGCGGTGGATCGAGGCGGATAGCATATGGAAGCCTCGCCTCTACGCGCCCCGCAGCAACAGCCGCCACATCGCCTAGACCCAAAGTAAAATCACCCTGTAAAACACCCGTATTGCGGTTCAAGACAGCCACTCGGCCAACGGTGAAATCACCGACATACAGCCTATCTTCAACAGCAGAAAGGCCTGTCGGCAGCGGCACCGGCGACGCCCATTCTGCGAGCACGTCTCCGGTTTCTGCATCCACAGAAAATATGGCAGAAGGCCGTATGCGCGAGGCGTACAGCACGCCGCCAGAAGCGGCCATGCCGCCCACAATATCTACGCCCGGCTCCAGCGTTGCTATAACGGTTCCGTCTAAGGGATCCAGTGCAAAAATGTGGTCGCCGACAAAGTCGAGCGCGTAGAGCGTACCGTCGGCATAAGCCAAACCGTCTATCTTCGGCGAAGGGGAGGGGAACGAGTTCCAGATTGTACCATCAACCGGAGAAAGTTCATAAATCACCCTTTCGGGATCTGTGGAGTCAGACATAAAGAGCGAACGCCCGGTGTAGGCCAAGCCACACGACCCTTCAGGCTTACAGAAAATGGGAGGCGTAAAGCTACCTATTAGTTCGCCCGTATCCAGGTTAACGCGGTTAATACTAGCCGACTTTGAATCAATGGAGTACAAAATGCCCGACTGAGCAGCCGCAAACCGTATCTCCAGACCGCAAAGCAGAGTAATAAGAAGTGCAAATCGCAAAAATAGACCTATGTTAAATTCAGTAAAAAAGCCCGTGACATTACACTGAGGACACATTATGACTATCGTCCACCAGACGGACCAACTTTACCGCACGAGTAGTGCTTTGCGCACCTGGACAAAGTGGTCTGCACGTAGGCGAATTAAGTACACTCCACTGGCGACAGACCGCCCCTGTGCGTCACGACCGTCCCACATCAACGTGTGGAAACCTGCATCCCATGTGCTCAAATCCCAGGCCCGTACAACCTGACCAAGTGCATTATGAACAGTCAGTTCGATACGCCCCCTCAGTTGATCGAGCGAGCGAGCAGGAATAGACAAGGGAATCATCGTCGACGGGTTGAACGGGTTCGGATAATTGGCATACAGTGCATATACTTGGGGTATAACTCGCACAGAGCCCGTATGCTCAATACGCTGCATATGCCCACGACCGACACCGATGAATCCACTTTCAATGCGAAGCTCTATGTTCTGCGGCACACCCCTTAGATCAAAGAGTAAATCTACCCCCCATCCGTCGGAAGTATCGAGCGAACTACGCAGGCCGCGTACGTGCTCACCGATATAGAAAGCGTATGTTTCATCGTGAATCAGCTCTATGCCGGCATCCTTACCACCAAAACGTAGCGAATCTCCACGACCAGCAAAGCGCAATATCGGAGGGTCTGCGACGATCTGTAAACCGTAACCGCTCATCTGCTCTATGCCATCCATGGCGACCCGGACTCGGATTCGATCGGCACTAATCGCGTCGGCCTGAAGAGCAACCTGTGAGCCTTCCGCAATCTCAACCCTACGGACGCTTGTTGCCTTACCAGAGCCCGTATGACCAAACCGCTTCTTGAAACGTAGCACATCTTCGTCATCGACCACGCCGCCACCATCCAAGTCCAACGTCGCATCAGTGCTGCCATAGCCGCTCGCCAGAATAAAGAAGTCCTGAAAACTGACTATACCATCGCCATCTACATCTTCAGTCGCACCAGCGAGTTGCGCATCCGTTGTACGCAACGCGACCGAATCGCTCCACGGACCGTCAAACCTTCCGTCATTGACCCGTGCTCGGAACCAATAAGTTTCCGTCTCATCCAACGCACGTTCCACGCGCCAGCGCGTTGATCCAGAACGATTCTCTACGATATTTCCCTCACGATCAACGATTGTTTCAAAGTCTTCTTGTGTCGATACCTGTATTGTATACGTCAGCTCAACATCTTCTTCCGACGTTTCGGCGTTGGCTATAACTACGATGGGCTTCTGCGGATCGCTTCCCCTCTCCAATCCAACAATTTCGGGCAGAGTGCCGAGTGCATCTGCGCTAGGCCGCATTGAAACGAGCGAAGACTGAGCACTTTCGTTCGCCGGATACTGCGCGTCCGAAGCCGTGACCTTGTAGCGGTAAAGCTTGCCATCTACCAGCCCCTCATCTACGTAAGTCGACTCCGTTAAACCAGAGGCAATAGCAACATAGCGTCTAGCGTCATTTTGGCGATAAACCGTATAGCTACCAAAATCAGGCTCAGACGCAGCATACCACTCTAATAATATGGCACCCGGGCCAGACGTAGCCTCCACTTGAGTGGGGACAGCCGGAGGTTCTAAGTCTGGATCCGTCAGCGTCTTAAAGGTTTCCGGCTCGGACTCGACGGGGCCATTTTGGGCTCGGTCGGATGATCCGGCACGGAAGTAGTAAGTCATACCAGGCTGTAAGTTAGTCAGACGCACTTCGTGTTCGGTCTTATAGAGCGGATCGCCAACAACCTGTCCCATATAGGGCGTGGTGTCAAAATCGACAAACGAATCAGCCAGTTCATTTGTTTCCCATGCTATAATGGCGCTTTGATCACCCAGCACTTTCACGTAAGGCTTCTTCAGCAGGCGCGGTGGATCGAGATCGGGCTCGGCCTCTGTCGTAAAATACACCTCAAACGGCATCTGCGTCTCGTTTTGGTTGACATCGCGCAGCGTGATCCGCGCCACGTAATCCGTAGCAGACTTCAGATTCGTCAGCGTGACTTGCTGAGACTCTGTACGCCGACGCAGCTGGCGCACACGTATATCGCCATCAACCGGTCCGTACTCGATCGTCGCTGAGGCCGCTTCGTCTGCCGTCCAGGCCAGAGTCGTCTGCACATCGGTAGTCAGAACTACATCTGGGTCGATAAGATAGATAGGGGGCGCTAAATCTTCGCCCGCCGCCGTTGTAGCCACGGCGACCCCACTTTCTGTGGCACCATTACCAGAGGGATCAGTCGAAGCGACGAGAAAATAGTAGCTCGTGCCCGGATCGAGATTTGTCAGCGTAATGTTGTGCAGTTGCACATCTTGCGATGCACCCACCTGCTCCTCTAGCACCGCCTCCTCTTGGCCAAAGCGGACAAACGAATCTGATAGTTCATCGGTTTGCCATTCGATGGTTACACTCTCCGCCGTTTTCTCGCGCACGCGCGGGCCGCTAGTAATAACTGGAAAGCGCGTATCTGGAAAGCTATCTGTCACAAATAAACCAGCACCGCCTGGAGGCTGAGCCAGTTTACCAGAAGACAACGACGCCAAACCCTTATCAAAAGCCCGTTCGGCCACCAGCTTACCGGCCGCCGTCGGCTCCCATACCATCTGGTTACCTGCAGCATCTTCCGAAATAACCCGAACGGCATAAAGGGTTCGCGGCTGGAGTCCGGTAAGCGTCAGGCTATGCTGGAACAGCATCTGGTTATCCTCGACAAAACCCTTGTTTGGGCCGTTAACCTTGCTTAGGGCCTCCCACTCAATGCGCGAAGTCGAGGCTTCATCGGTCTCCCAAGAAACCACGACAGACTTATCCGTCCACACGGTCGTCGGATTTTCCATTAGGCGAGGCGGCTGCACATCAGCTTCGGCCAACGTCCGCAGCGTCAGGTCACGACTGTGTAGTTCGAACCCATTCGGATCCGTAGTCAGCACATTGCCCGACAGGTCGATGCTGGTAACTTTAAAGTGATACTTAGTTCCTGGATCCAGATTGTTGAACACCGCTTCGTGTCCCTGAGACAATTCGCGTTTCTCAACACGCATACCGTAACCCGTATCGACTCCAATGTCTACAATGGTGTTAGCAGACACATTCGTCTGCCACGTAATAGTCGCACTCGACTCATCAGCTTCGGCAACGGGACCGGACGTAAATGCCGGAAGCTGCGGACGCGATGCAGTACGAAAACTATTGATGGCACTCTCAACCGGCCCGTTGCGGGCCTGATCGGATGAGGAAGCCATGTAGTTGTAAATCGTACCCGGCTCTAAGTTGCTAAGCACTACGCGGTGTTCTTTAGACAGTGCACCCTCTTCGACAAAACCAGAGGCAGAAGGCTCATCTGCCTTCCAAAAACTAACCGAGCGCGTAGCCGGTTCATCCGTTGTCCATTCTATGACCGCCTCCGTTTGCGTAGCCGGGGGCGTAAAGGGCCCCGTTAGAATTTGAGGTGGCGTCTCGTCAGGGGCTAGTGCAGTAGTCAATTGTAAGTCAGCGGCATAAGTTGGACCATTGCCCATGGCATCTGTCATGCCGATCCGCACCAAATATGTCGTACCTGGCGTCAAACCATTGATCTGAACTTCGTGATCGAGTACTTGGTCAGCTAAAGTTAAACTGCCAAAATCGTAATCATCATTAGTCCCAATATCTAAGGTAGCAGATGCCGGCTCATCAGCGGAAAAGGCTAGTACGACCTGATCATGTGAGTAGGAGCGCACGATAGGCTTGCGTGCGAACTGTGGCGGCTCGATATCAGGAGCTGCTAGTGTAGTCAAGGAGAAATGCTTTGAGGCCGTCGTGTTTCCAGCCATGTCGCGCGACTGCACCACGTAACTGTAGGTCGTCGCCGGATCGAGGTTAGTAACTTCCACGGTGTGCTCGACTACCGTTGCAGGATCACTAACGCTGCGCAAATTCCCTTCCGAATCTATCATTTCCACGCGACTATCGGCCGGCTCATCCGTCTTCCAGACAATTTTAGCTCGCGTGTCAGCAAAGCTCACCACAGCCGGTACGCCCTGAATTTTCGGTGCAATAAGATCAGGACCTTTCTCTGTGCGCAAATTTCCTTCGATTACCTCTGAAGAGAGATCCGCCTTATCGTCTATTGCTACCACAGCGTAGCTGTACAGAGTATCTGGCAGTAAGTTGGTCAATTGCACCACATGCTCTTTACCACGGCCGCTAGGATTCTCAATCTGCACGTCTTCCGGAACATCTTCAAGATAGTAGCTTATTTCAGCCCGTGTCGGCACGTTCGTTTTAAAAAAGATCCACGCTCGATCTTCTGTAACTTGCTGGCGTGTTGGCCCCTCTACTATACGTGGTGGAATCACCTCTTTAACCGTGCGCACCCGTCCCGAGTAAGCTGTCTCGTTACCATTGGCATCCTTTACTACGACCGAATACGCATATGTAGCACCTGAAACGAGTCCGGTCATTTCTAGTACATGTTCCTTAGAGCGCTCAACAACGCTGAAACGGTGTTTTTCTGTATCGTTATCCACGTTGATCATATTAAGCTGAGCAACGACCGGTTCGTCCAGTCCCATGCCTAACCGCACGCTGGTCAGGTCAGCGTTCTCAACCCAAGGTAGTTTAGTAAAGACAGGCGGATCGATGTCGGCCTCTATGAGTGTGATAACTTTGAGCGTGCTCGAGTTAGTCAGATCCGCCCCGTCACGGGCCTCCAAATCGATTGTATACAACGTTCCGCTAGCCAATCCGTTCAACTCAAAAGCGTGCTCGCGTTGCGGCTGAGAAAAGCTCCGTGTTTCGGCAATACTTGGATCTTCGGTCGGGTAGTAGCGCACGCCGAGCTGCACGTCTTCGTTATAGCCTACACCTATGCGCGCACCCGCTTCGCTAACGTTAAGCGCAACAGGAAGTGATAGCAGCTGCGGTGGCTCGGTATCGGGACGCAGCGGTGCAGTAAAATTAAGCTCGCCCCCCCGCGCATTACCGTATGGATCGGTCGCCAAAAAAGAAACACCATAAGCTGCGCCGGGCACGAGGCTAGTGAACGCAACGCGATGGCTTTCCTGTACATTGGCACTAACCAGCCTGCGACTGCTGCCTATCTGCGTACTTGCTTCCGTTCCCTCGGGAATCTGTATCAGCGTCAAATCGACCTGCAGCAGAGCGACTTCGTCCAAGTTGACGCGCAGAGCCACGCTTTCGAGTCGCTGGGCATCAACTAAGGCGTTAAGAACTATGGGGGGCTCTATGTCGGGTGCCGCCTCCGTCTCAAACCGATCCGTAATCAGTTTCGCGTTGTTACCCGCCATATCTATAGCGTTAATCTCATAGGCGAAGACAGTCGAGGCCTTAAGGTTACCCATTGAAACGCTGTGGCGCGGCGAAGAATCAAGTAAGTCGACAAAAGAAATGTTGTCTGCATCTTCTACCGGCCACCACGCCACGGTGGCTATAACCGGCTCATCAAAGACGAATTCGAGCATAGCCCGCTCGGAGCTAGGCACCACGCGCCACCCTTCTGCCTTTGGCGGCGCTACGTCCGGTGCGGCGCGCGTCTCAAAGGTACGCACACTCGATTGAGTCGAGTTGCCACTCTCGTCGATTAGTTTCACCTGAAAAGAATACACCGTAGCTGGCTCTAATACGTCGAGCGCTATAACGTGATATTCCGATGCGACAGTGCTCAGCACTACACGGCCGTCTTCGGGAGAATCGTCTGCGTCATAGCGAATCTCTGCCGTTACAACTTCATCGGCGGCAAAGGTAATTTCAGCCACATCCACCTGGGCCTGCCCGCCCGGTGCCTGCATAAACTGCGGTGGCACCAGATCAGCCCCTGCGGCCGTACGGAACGTCGCATCTTCTCCCTTCGACACGTTTTTAGAAGCGTCGGTAGATTGCACAGATACAGCATAGTCTGTATCTGCAGACAAACCGTAGAGCTGCACGGCATGCGAGCGCGTCAGCACCGTGCTTTCAACGAGACCGCCCGTGGCGCTGTTCTCCTGCGCGACTTTAGCCACAGGTCCACCCACCGCTGCGTAGTTGACCGTGCTCGTGCTCAGCTCGTCGGTTTCCCAACGCACCCACGCGCCGTCTTCGACAATACCGTTGACCTGAACGCTACCAGGTTGAATCACCGGTGGGTCGACATCGGGTGCAGCCAGCGTGCGAAAACGGCCCGAAACCGGCGCTGAGGTGTTCCCCTCTAGGTCGATGGCTACCACACTAAAATCGTACCAGGTAGCCCCCTGCAGCTGTGGCAGCGCTACTTCAAAATTCTTCTTTAGCGTCGCGTCGCTGACCTGTCCAACATCCGGAGTCGGATTGGCTTCCGTAGACTCTCCAGCATAGTTGAGTTCAAAACGGGCCGCCTCGTCCGTGATCCACACGATGCGCGCCCCCAGGTCAACCGCCGTAGCCGTCAAGCCACTGATGCGGGGCGGCACTCGGTCAATCTCTGTTGTAAAACGGGCTGAAGCCTCAGCAGATTCTCCACTAGGATCACGCACGACCACGCGCCAGTTATACACAGTACCGGGTTGCATCCCTACGGCGCTGTAGCTCGGTTCGGCCTGCTCCGTCGCCACCTGGACCACGCCATCCTGAGGACCAAAAAAGACTTCATAAGATAGCAAATCACCGTCCACATCCGTGACGCTCCAGCTGAGCACTGCCGACAACGGCACTTCTAGCTGACCATCAGTCGGCTTACTTATAACCGGTACTTGCGGCGGGTCATTTATAGACGTCCACTCGAGCGAAATAGACTTCTGCAGCTGTATTCCTGAGGCGGGGTCAGTCACTTTAATCAGCGCATCCGTCTGCCCAAAGGCATTTGGCACTGGCGTCAACACAAACTGGCTGCCACTAACGGTAGCCGAAGCGACCAACTCTGGCTTATACCCTTCGATAGACCATTGGAAGGTTGAAACATCAGTATCTTTGTCGCTAATATACGCCCCAAGGTTTAACTGCAACGGCACATCCTCCGCCGTGATAAAAGCCGTGGGCAAGTCAACTATGACCGGCGGGTCGTCTATCAACGTCCACGACAAAATGACGTCTTGGACCGCCGTCAGCCCCACCTCATTAGTACGCGTAATCTGGACTGTAGTATTACCCGACTGGTCTGCTTTAGGTAAGAAGGTAATCTGATCACCCGCCACGGCACTTGTCGCAATTAGGTTTGCATCGCCACCCCCAACGGACCACGTGCCGGCTTGGCTATCTATACCCGATAGGTTGAGTACTAGCGGCTGGTCTTCTTCCACTGCAGCGTCAGCAATATCAGCTGGAGCTGGTGGGCCAACTACATTGATTCTAACCTGCGACGAAGCCGTACCACCCGGTCCAGTCACCGTATAAGTTGCTGTGTACAAACCCGCACTCGTATAGGTGTGACTACCGCCCGTCGCATTGCCCAAGCTACCGCCGTCACCTGTGACCAGATCTCTGCTATCTACATAGCCCGTTTCACTGCCCATGAACGTCACCGTGAGCGGAACCGGTCCATTTGTAGGCGAAGCGCTCAGAGCGGCCGTCGGCGCAGGTGGCGCGTTAATCACGTAGTTTAGCGTCGACGTACCAGCGTAGTTGGAATTCGTAGAGGTGACCTGCACGGTGTAGTTTCCTGGCACAATTGGAAGCGTGGTAGACCCATTGTAAAGGACTGCATTTGAAACCCCAGACGGCGAACTGGTAATTGTAGGCACCTGAACCTGTGCGTTGTAGTTATTTTCCAGTGGCCAAGATAAGAAAGACACAGTTGCTGCCGTCACTTCAATGGGATCGCTAGTAGCCGAAGAAATACCCGACACCGTAGGCGTGGCCGTCAAAGTAATCGCAGTCGAAAGCTGGTCTATCGTCAGCGAATCAAACGCTGCAACACCCGCCGTCATCGGCGCAATGCCATTTGATAGCGCACCACTGCTAGCGGTTAGCTCTATGTTCAGACCCGTAAGCGAAGCGGCCGTCACCCCGTTGAGGTTCTGCGCCGTCACTCTGGGGGGCGTAGTTAAAGGCGTCTTATATCGGGCTCCGCTCGGCTGGGTAGTAAAGACCAACTGCGCCGCATTGACGACGTCCGAGTTTAGGTGGAGTCGGTTCCGCTTCCCTTCAATTCCCTCAGCTATATCTAAATCGCCGTCACCGTCGAGATCGCCCAATGCCAACGAGGTTGTATTGTTAATCACATCATCAATAGCATCCCCGGCATCAAAAATGCCCGTTCCATCATTGAGATGGCGCTGCGAAATATCACCGTAAAGGCCGCGCACCATGTCCAAGTCACCATCGCCGTCCAGATCGCCCAAGACTAACGACGAGGTTGGCGAAATCGATGTACCCAGAGGCGTCTCAAAAAGATTTTTCGGATCGTCCGATCTGAAGTGCACTGCATCCTGCGCGTCTTTCTTCCCCACCACGACATCGGGCCATCCGTCCGCATTTAAATCGCCCACAGCGAGCGAGCGCGTCGCCCCGGCGGCCGCACCGAAATCCTCAGCATGGTCAAAGATATACAACAATCCAGCTCCACTACCCCTATTCCAGAAAATACGATTCGGATCGACATCGTTTCCTTCGAGCAAATCGAGCTTTCCATCCATATTCAGGTCGGCCAGCTGCAGCACACGCGTCGTGCGCGGCAATGCCAATAAATCGACTTCGGACTCAAAGCCGCCCTTACCATCGTTGATTATCAAACGGTGCGGATTGCTATCATTGCCCTCGATCAAGTCTACGTCGCCATCACCGTCAATATCACCCACCACCAACGCACGCGCGTCCCGCGCCGCATTCGTCAGCGCTGTCTCGCTGCTAAAACCGCCCTGTCCGTCACCTTCATAGAAGCGGGCGGCCTGTCCATCGCGGACCGAGACAGCGTCCAGAATACCATCTCCACCCAAGTCAGCAACCACCAGCGCACGAGTAGGAGCCGTTTCGGTCTCCGTACCCAACAAACCTACCGTTGGTTGAAACGCGCCCGTGCCCAAGCCCTGATAGATGCGATTTCCACTACCAGAGTTGCCCGCTATGACGTCAAGCTTGCCGTCACCGTTCAGATCAGCCACGGCAAGCGCCTCCGTGTCGCGCACTTCGGAGCCAATCGTCAGCAAGTTGCGATTAAAGATCGCCGGACCCGTACCAGCCGCAACGCTGTATTCGAACGTACCCCCTGCGTAGAGGATCTGGCCATTTTCCACACTCTCCATATTGGGCAAAACCGTAAAGCGCACGTTCTCACCCGGGAACAATGGCCCATCCAGGGCCGTGGTGCGAAACTCGGTTCCCTGGCCGCTAGTAACGCCCGATGCTGGCCCGCTCTGCGAGCCGACCACGATCAGTTCTCCTGCACCTAGCAGCGGCTCGCTAAACTCGACACCGGGACTTTGGTCTTCGGGCACGCTGGCAGTCCAGGGCAGTGGCGTCACGTTGACTAACTGAGGCGGCAAGCGCATGTCGGCGTTAAAATAGATTCGATTTACCGCCTCACTAGCTTCAGAAGTAGCCGTCGTGACAATGTCTAAATCACCATCTCCGTCCAAGTCGCCCAACGACAGTGCCCATGTGTTATCGACATCAGGGGCTACCTCATCAACGAGAAAACCGCCTGGCTCCATTGGATCATAGAGGTAGAAGCGGTTCACGTCGTTGTAATTGCCGACCACAATATCAGGATAGTCATCACCGTCCAAATCGCCCACGGCCAGACGCGCCGTCTGCTGCGTCGTGCTACCCAGGGCTTCCCACGTATTGTCCCACGAGCGGAAAAGCGTGTTCGGCATATTGAAGTTAGCCGTCAACACGTCTAAGTTGCCGTCCTGATCAAAATCAGCTATGCGAATGGCATAAGTCTGCGCACTTTCTTCCGAAATACCCGCGCCCAGATCGAGTACCGTCCCCCAAGTGCTTAATAAGCCGGTACCATCATTGTCGAAGAGTCGGTTGACTGACCCATTCTCGGCCGTCAACACGTCGAGGTCACCATCGTTGTCGAAATCTGCTACCCCAATATCATACGTGACGTCAAAGTCATCGCCAAACTCAGCCGGACTTTCGAAGGCCATTTGGCCCGCATTGAGATAGACGGCATTCGGCTCATTCGAATTGGCGGCCACCACGTCAAGCAAGCCGTCTCCGTCCAAGTCGCCCAAGGCCAGCGCACGTGTATTGCCGCTATTGGACAATTCGCCGGCCATATCCCATAAAACCGGCTCTATCAGCGAAGTATCTTGCAAGACATTTTCGAGCACTCCGTGTGGTAGGCCATCAAAGCCTGCAATTCCGTCCAAGTCTCCATCGTTGTCCATATCCCCCATAATCAACGCCTGTATGGGAAACACCTCATCGTCTTCGGACCACAATACATCCCAGTGTAAACCTTCCCCTTTGTTAAGAAACACCGTGCTCGGTTCGCCGTAGTTGGCGGCTACTATGTCGAGATCCCCGTCGCCATCGATATCGCCAATGGGAAGCGCACGCGTATCGGCGACCATAGACGTTAAGTCGGCTATAGCCAAATCAAAGCGTGCTGGACCTGAGTCTGCCGGACGCGTAAACGACCAAACATATCCATTCTGTAAAGGTTGACCGGTCTCGCTGTAAATAGACGTAGTTAAAGTGGCAAAGACCGTCTCGCCAGGAAATGAGAGATAATCGTCATTAAATGTTACAAAGTCCGTCCCCTCTCCATCGTAAGAACCAGCCATATAGCCGCTCTGACCGCCCGATACAACAAAGCTTTCCGGACCCCAACCAGAGATAGGGCGATCGAATTTGACCAACAGTGAGTCAGCTACCTCATGCGGGCTCGGAAACAGCATTAGCGTATTGGGTGGACCAGGCATAGGACCGACAGACAGTATTTCTATCCGATCGACGTCGTTAGCCAACACTTCAGTTCCTACGTTTTCAACTGACGTTTTGAATCCGCCAAATGAGAATCCAAGACGGAATGCAGCGCCGCTAACGGCAAAAGAATCAATCTCTGCTGTCGCTATGTAATAAATCGTCTGAGCGGAAATCACCTCGGTGGCAAACGTCGTCAGAGAGGTTGTGGCACCCGGAGTTAGCAACTCGGTATTGTCCCCAATAAGCAAATCTGCCGCGTCCCACGTATTGTCTGCGCTGCGATATAAATTGACCGATTTTATGTCGTTGCCGGAAAGACCCGTTGGACTACCAGCTAAGTCATCAATCTTTAGGTCGAGCTGGGCAAAGGTTGCAACGCCGTCGCCCTCAACACCAATTGAGAAAATCTGCACTTCCTCACCAGGTGCGTGCTGTAAAATTTGATTTAAACCGGTTGCCGGCCACACTTCAGATACGGCAAAGGTCCCTACATCTACGTCACCGCTCGTGGAAATCTCAACGCGGTTACCGTCGTTAGATTGCACTTCCGTCCCAACACTACCAAAATTTGTGACAAAGCCATTGGGCGGAAAGCCTAACTTAAAGGCGGCACCCTTTGTAGCTCCCACGTCAATGACGACAGTCGCGATATAAAAGGACTCCGTAGACGAAATCACCTCCACATTCACCGGTGCTATAATCGTCGTCGATCCAGGCACTGGCATGGTCGAGCCAATCAACACGTCGGCGGCATCCAGCACGTCGTCATTGCTCACGTAGAGGTTGACCGCCTGTAAGTCAATCTTTGAGAGTGGCACCGCAGGCTGACCGACGTCTTCTATCTGCAATTCTATGTGCGACAGGGACGTCACCTCATCGCCCGTGATACCAATGGAAAAAACTACGACCTCAGAACCAGGGGCAAACTGCGTCACTTGGTTCAGGCCAAGGGCAGGCATCGTCTCGACTACATCAGATAAAGAGGTGATCTCAACGCGATTGGAATC
>CAXGPR010000089.1:0-13656 GCA_964011675.1 uncultured bacterium | reverse complement strand
ACAATGCGCTCCCACGGCACCTTGCCATCGGGTATAAACATGCCGTGGCGATGGATATACATTTCCCCGTTGGGCGAGTTGCGCAGGGCGATAATGCCCTCGGTGCCGTGGGCCTCAAAGCCAAACCAGCGGCTGTTGACGCCGGCTTCAACGTCGCCTTGCTGCGATTCGAAGTGCGCACAAACGCCATTTTTAAACGCGTAGTACGCAGATAGGCGATCGCCGGCGATCGGACCAATGCCCTCATTGCCCTGGCGGACGTCGGTCGGTTCAATTTCGCGATCTCCCTGCATGATATGCGCGTGCGCCCAGTCCACATCGGCCCCAGCAAAATAGCGCATGCTGTCCATCATGTGCGGCCCGAGCACCGCCAGGTCTTCCGCACCTGCGCGGTGGTCCCACTTGCCGCGGGCGCGCAGCACCTGTAGCTGACCAATCTCACCCGCTTCGACCAGCTGCTTGCCGTACTGCTCGTAGGGGTTGGCACGCCTGTGGGCCACGGCCACTTTGACGTTGTGGCGCTGGCACGCGGCCATCATGGAATCGGCTTGGGCAAGCGTCGCAGCGAGGGGTTTCTCGCAGAAGATGCCCCGGGCCCCGGCCTCCGCAGCAGCAAGGGCGATGGCCGCATGACCGCTCACCACGCGCGGACAAATATTGACCAAGTCGAAGTCCTCTCGTTCCAACATAGCTCGGTAGTCTGCATACGGGCGCGCGGCCCCCGTGCGCTGGATAGCAGCGGCCAAACCCTCGGGGTCGGGATCGGCCACAGCTACTACGTCCACTTCGGGCATATCTTCATAGACCCTATCCAATCCGTGTCCATAATTGCCCTGTCCGGTGTGGCCAATCAGCACGGCTCTATACTGTTTTCCCATTTCTTCTCTCTCTCGAGATATGTGTATTGCACAGGGGTAGCCGGGTGCGCCACGCGCATCGCTTGTAAAGAAAACCTTTTTGTTAGCCGACAGTTTACTGAGGAAAAGACAGTCGACGCGACGCAATGCCGGGGCGCAGACTGTCACCGGCCAGCGGCAGTTGCGATCCGTGGGCCTTCAGGTAACCCAGTGCATCCGGCGTGGCCCCTACCCACTCGCTTTCGACGCCTTCGATCTCTAACGTGCCGTCCGGTTCGACGCACACTATGGCATAGAGCGGGTCCCTGTAGGGCGCCGTGTATTTGATATAGGGAAACTCCGCGTCTATGGCGTCACTATAACGGATGTGTTTGAAAGGATCGCCCATCCAGTAGTTGGACATGCTGTTGATCTGCACGTGCCAGATATCGTCAATGCAGGCGGCGTAGTCCAAGTGGTGGTGTCCACTGAATACGGCGATGACCTGCCGACGGCCAACGGCTCGGTTGTGATTGGCCAACAGATCCAACACCGCCTGGTCGCCGTCGACGTCGCCGCGGTCGAGCGATTGGTGAATAAAGAGCAGCACCGGCAGGTCGGTACTCTGCAGGTCAGCAGCAAGCCAGGCCCGTTGGTCGGCGGCTACGGCGCGCGCATAGCCGTCTACAGGCGGATCGGAAAGATCGTTGCCGTCGAGGACAATACAGTGCCATCCTCTCTGATCAAAGGAATAGTAGCGACCGGGCATCGACATATAGGCCACGGCGTCTTCGCGCGCGAAGCCGCCGTCCATATCGTGATTGCCCAGCACGCTGTAGCGCGGCAGGTCGAGCGCTTCCCACTGGGCTAGGAACGTGCGGTTGGACTCGGTCGGCTGACAGAAATCGCCCAGTTGGACGACCATGTCTACTTGGGCTTGCACGGCGGCATCGATAAAAGCCTGTAACCGCTGGGGCCCGTCGTGCATGATATCCTGATGGATATCGGTCGCGATAGCAAAGCGGAGTGCTTGGGTAGTCATAATACCTCGGGGAAAACCGTGGACGCGATGAGATATAAAACGTAAATGGCCGGAGTCGTCAAATGGGATCGCGCCCGTACCCCCTACGACTATTCAAATTGCCGATGCTGTATCCATTGTGTACCTTGCCCGGAACAACCTGAAAACACCGTATCGCGGAGAGCGAATATATGTCTACCACACTCGTACATATCGGCGTACGCGCCAGCGACTTGGAAACGACCATTCGCTTCTGGCGCGACGGCCTGGGTCTGCCCGTGTTCTCGCAGATGGAAAACTGCTATGACCTGAGCGACGGCCACCACAACTTTCGCATCTTCCAACACAGCGGTCCAGCGCGTCCGGCTCACGTCAGCGGCATGCTTGACTACCTGCACATCGGCGTGCAGGTGGACGATATCGAAGAGACGGCACGACGCCTCTCCGACATGGGATACGAGATTTTTTCTGACGGCCTAACGGGCAAGATACCCGTCAGTCCAGATCACATCAGCGAAGGGGCGTTTAAGGTCGAGGACCCCGACGGTATTACGGTCGACGTCACGTTTAGCAGCGACCAGTGGCCCGGCGCCGTCCTCAAAGACAAGGAAAACGCAGTATAATGAGAGCGCGGCGAATAGGCTACAAATTACTGTTGGTCTGTTTACTGACAGCCTGCGGAAGCGCCGACGCAGTTCGTTCGGACCAGATGGCAGAAGATACGGACGGACCGGCCTCAGACCGTTCGCTAGCCGACGTGCTGTCCCCCGAAATGTTTTCCGCCATGTTTCTCCATCAGGCAGAGACCGCATGTAACGCTTCGGCCTTTACCTACGAATCGCTCATCAGAGCGGCCCAGCAGTTTCCGGCCTTCGGCACTACGGGCAGCGCCCAGGTACGCCGACGCGAAGTGGCAGCTTTTCTCGCCAACGTATCACACGAAACTACAGGGGGCTGGGCCGAAGCGCCGGACGGCCGGTTCACCTGGGGGCTGTGCTTCAGAGAGGAACTGGCCTGCGGAGGAACGCCCAGCCCGTGCGCAGAGACCTACTGTCAGTCCACCTCAACCGACTTTCCCTGCGCGCGCGGAGAAAGTTACCACGGTCGAGGACCGTTGCAGCTAAGCTGGAATTACAACTACGGAGCAGCCAGCGAGGCCCTCGGACAACCGCTCTTGGCCAATCCCTCTCTCGTGGCGGAAGATGGACTGATCGGCTGGCAGGCGGCGTTGTGGTTTTGGATGACCACCCAGCTGCCAAAACCGTCCTGCCACGATGTAATGACCGGAGCGTGGAAACCTCCAGCAGAAGAGACCAGCGCCGGACGGTATCCGGGGTTTGGTTTGACCGTCAACATTATTAACGGCCGACAAGAATGCGGGGCGGCGCGGACGGGCGATGACCGAGTGGAAGATCGCATCGGCTTCTATCTGCGCTACGCCGGTATGCTGGGCGTTAGCCCGGGAGACCACCTAACCTGCGACACCATGGTCGAATATTGAGTACCCCGGTTTGCGTTCAAACCACCTACAATAAGCTAATCAGACTACGATACCTATCCAGCCCGCGATTTCTTTTCAGTCGTAGGTGATATCACACAAAACGCCAAGAGGTGAACCATGCATGTTACGGAAGCGCATCTTGACTTTTACAAAGACCAGGGCTACGTGATCATCGAAGACGGCCTAAGCGACGCCGACCTAGCGCCCATTATCGATGACCACGTGCACATCGTTGAGGAGGTCGCCCGACACCTATACGATCGGGGGCAGGTAGCCGATCTCTACGAGAGAGAGCCGTTTACGAAGCGACTAGCGCACCTGTCGGCCGAGTGCGGTGAGGTTGAGCTCTGTCCCGACATCGGCTTTACTCGCCGCCGTAACACCTTCGAATTTTTGCGCAACGCGCGTCTGCTCGATCTAATCGAGCCGTTCATCGGTCCGGAGATCGCCTGCAATCCCGTATCGCACATCCGCCCCAAGATGCCCTCGACCGACGTTCCCTTTCACCAGGACGCCATTTTTACCACGCAAGCAGCTAAGGACATTTTGCAGGTCACTGTGTGGATACCCTTAGTAGATGTCAACGAGGAGAACGGCTGCTTGGAAGTGCAGCCAGGCGTGCATCGGGAGCGCACCGTATACTGGTCTTTTGGCCAGGGCCTGCCGCAAACCGAAAAGGTGGTCCTAGCGATGAAGAAGGGCGACGTGCTTATTATGCACAAATTGACGCCGCACGGGTCGGGGCCCAATGAGACGGACGAGGTGCGCTGGAGCTTAGACCTGCGCTACCAGCAAACAGACGATCCGTCGCCGCGTCCGGAGTGGCCCAACCTCGTTGCGCGCAGCCGCCGCGACCCAGCTTCAGAAACCGCCTACGAAGACTGGCGCGCGGCGTGGGCAGCCGCCATCGAGGAAACGCCCGCTCAGATTCGCTATGACCGGCCCAGCGGTCCGCTGCCCTATGAGGGCGTAAGCTTTCTCGACTAGAGTGAGGAGAACTTATAGTGAAACCCAAGCTAGCTTGTGCCGACTTTACCTTTCCCCTGCTGCCCTACGCCAAGGCGCTCGATCTCATTGCCATGCTCTGCATCAAAGGCGTCGACATCGGCCTCTTTGAGGATCGCTCTCACCTGTGGCCATCGCGCGAGTTTAAACAGCTGGCGCCCCTCGGCGCGCCAGCTTAAGAAAAAGCTCGGTGATCGCGGGTTGGTTGCCGCCGACATCTTCCTGCAGCTGGGAGAGGATTTCGCGGAGTGCGCCCTCAATCATCCGCAGGCGCGAAACACGTGACCAGCCTGCCCGATTCGGAGGTCGAGCCGCTGGTCGAGCACGCCAGCCACTTCCACGCCCGCGGTGGACGCCGAGGCCGTTTGCAGGAGCGCTTCGCGCGCAACACCATCGACTATGGGCGCATCGTCGACGTCATGGGCCAAACCGGCTACCGCGGCTGGCTTGGCATCGAGTACGTGTGGATCGATTGGGAGCACTGTAACGAGTGTGACAACCTGTCCGAGACGATCCTCTTCCGCGATTTCTTCCGCTCGCTGACCTCTTAAACCTGCGCACATCCCCGCAGGGAAGCCGTCCTGCGGGGGGTGCACTTTGTCGGAAAAATCACCCGGCTTATACCTAAAGAATACCCTCTCAGTCGACGTAGCCGGCCAGCGTGCCGCCGTCTATGACCAGCGCGGAGCCGGTGATGCCGCCGGCCGGCGCGGAGGCCAGATAGAGCGCGGCGTGGGCGATCTCTTCAGGCTGCATAAAACGCTTGAGAGGAATGAGCTGCTTTTCGATCGCCTCAGCGCGCACTGGATCGGGGCTGCCCTCGATGTGCTGGCGCACCAGCGGGGTATCGACCGTGCCCGGACAAATTGCGTTGACGCGGATCTTGTGCTCGGCGTAGTCCAGTGCCAGCGTCTTGGTCAGCTGAATAACGCCGCCCTTAGAGGCGATATAGGCCGGCGTCCGGTACTGGCCAATAAAGCTGCCGGTCGAACCGGTGTTAATAATGCAGCCGCCGCCCTGCGCCTTCATATGCGGTACCGCGTATTTGACCGCTAGGAAGATGGACTTGAGGTTGACACCCATCAACCAGTCCCACTCTTCTTCCGACATATCTTCTAAAAATTTGACCGATACCACGCCGGCGTTATTGTGCAGAACGTCGAGCCGACCGTAGGTCTCAATCGCCAAGTTGATCATCGCCTCGACGTCGGAGGCCTTAGCCACGTCGGCGCGCGTAAAGATCGCCTCGCCGCCGGCCGCGCGGATCGTCGCCACGGTCTGCTCGCCGCCCGCTTCGTCGATATCGACAACAACGACGCGCGCGCCCTCCTGGGCAAAGAGTTCGGCAGTCGACCGGCCCATGCCTGAACCGGCCCCGGTAATCAGGGTGACTTGTCCTTCGAGTACAGCCATAATTTACGCTCCTTTGCGCCAAAAAAATACTTCGGGCAGGCTGTCGGGATAGGGATTTTCTGGATCGTAAGTCTGCCCGCCAGCGTTTTCCATAATGGGTTCCATGTACGCTTCCCAGCGCACGGACTCGGGACACTCGCCGAGAATCCGCGCCGCTTCGGCGTAGTCGTCCACCTCCATGTAAAGAAAGAGCTGGCGGCCGGTCATAAAGATGTTCATCTGCTCGACGCCGGCTCGCTCCAAATCGGCCAACACCTGCGGCCATACTTCCCGGTGGCGGCGAACATATTCGGCCTCTTGGCCCTCTTTGACGTGCATCACAAATGCGACGCGCTGCATAGCCTATCCTTTCGTACGGTGTATAACGCCTAGTCCAACGGCGCCAGGCGAATCTTCCGATGTCCCCCCTCAAAGCACGGCTGCGTCACGTACTGATAGCAGTCGTCGTGCACCCGGTCGACATGGTCAAAGTGAATGTGGCCGCAAAAGATGCCTACCAAATTCTCAGCGCGCGCTACCAAGTCTAAGCAGGCCTGGGTACTGGAATCGTTTTGTTCCACCTTCCACTTGGCGCGGCCTTCCTCGGACCAGCCGTCGGCGCCCATGACAATCGGTTCGCGCCACACTTCGACCACATCCGGAATCAGCGTTGGCAGTGCGATGGGAATGTGCACAAAGAGCAAGCACGGACGCGGCGTGTCGATCTGCTGCCGCAGGAAACCCAACTGCGCGTCTGTTATCTGATACGTGCTGTTGTCCAAAGCGATCAGGCGCACGTCGCCCACGTCGAGAGTCTGGGCCGCGGGCGCCCCGCCCGTCAGCGAAGCAAAGCGCGCGTAGTGCGCCTGGCGCGTGGCGTCGTTCCAGTCCAAATGCGGAAAGTGCCAATCGTGGTTGCCCAACGTGTACAGATAGGGCGCCGACAGGGCTCCTACTTCCTCGGCAATGCTCTCGAGACCGGCGTGAGCAGGAAAGTGAATGATGTCTCCTGTCAACACCGTGGCGGCTACGCCGTGTGCCTCACCGTTCGCGAGTGCTTGAGAAAAAAGCGCTTCGGGTTCCACGCCGTCGGGCGTACGCGCGCGAAACAGCGCCCCGTAGTGCTCTGCATGCGGCAGGGCGTCGGGATCGCGTTCGTCGGCCAAGGCCATGTGGCTATCCGTTACGTGTAGGATCGAAACGGGCTGGGCTAGACCTTCTATGGCAATCGTGTTGTTAATGGGATCGTGCTGTGTGCGCATAATCCTTAAGAGTGGTTAGGGTGAGGGCCGAAGAGATAGTCGGGCGGTGCGTCGACAAATTCGGCGTTGGGATCGAGGTAGTCGCTGTAAAATTCAGCTTCGCAGCCCGTTTGAAAGCGCAGCGTGTGCGTGCGGTGAAACCACTGCACCTGATGCACTAGAGCGATCATATGGCGAATCTGATCGGAGACGTTAGGTACGCCACGATGCCAGAGGCGGATATCGCGCACGATGACGCTGCCCTTGGGCGCCTGCACGCGCACCGGAGGCGCGACGGCGCGGCGCGCTTCAATCAGCGTTTCGGTGAGCGAACCGCCAACCCGGTGTGAGCCCGGCCAAATTTCAGTGCTGCCGTTGTCGGCATGCACGTAGATAGGTGAGATATTGACGACCAGCGTCGTGGCTGGATGGTCGCCATCCCCATCGGGCCACAGCGGCTGCGCGTCTCGGTGCAGGGGCTGCTCTTCGCTGCCGGGCAGATTGGTGTTGCCGCTGTAGAACGAATTAAACAGACCGTCGCCCAACACACCGTGCGTTAACTGAACGGCAAAGGGATTGGCGACGACGTCGCGAAAGATATAGGGCGGGTGGTGCGGAGGCTTTTGCTGCAGGTGACCGCGCTTCCATCCCGGAATGGAAGCGCCGCGATCGCGGGCAGCCACCAGCGCGTGCGTGTCGGCCAGCAAGCGCTCGTGCAGCGCGTCGAGGTGATCGACAGAAACGGCGTTTTCGAGCACAACGATGCCCGCCTCTCGAATAGCCGCTATCGCCCGTTGGGCGTGCGCGGCGCTCAGGCACTCGGCAGCGCGCTCGGCTGCTGATAGGACGATAGACTCAACCACGAAAAGATCGCAGCGATGGACGGCGTGTCCATCCTCGTTGGAGGAAGGCACCTGCGTCCGATCGCGCCTTGTTGTCCGTTGGTCTCTGCACGATAGGATCTCCTTTGGACGGCAAGTATAGGCAGAACGCAACGGGAGCGTCAATCGGGACAGACGCTCTAACGCAATTAGCGCTTTACCCTATATTTACTGGACCGTTTATCCATTGATCACCCCATGGTATAAGTGCGTGAAAAATTACCTCCATTCTGTTTGTGCCGTACTGAGCTTGCTATCTCTCGGCTCCACATCGACCAGCGCATGGCAACCCCCCGACGATCTCGAACTGCTACCGACTCTCGACGCGCTGCCCTGCTCGTTCACGCTCGCCGATGGAAGCTCGGTCGAGTCTCTGTCCGATTGGCAGGCGCGGCGACAGGAGATGAAGGCCATCCTACAGTACTACGCCTACGGCCACCTACCGCCGCGGCCCGACACGCTGTATATCGAAGACTACCGCCAGCAGCCGCAAACTGACAGCGGGGTAGTACACGAGTTTATGACGCTCGTCATGGGATCCCAAACGCCTGTGCGCATGCGCATTGGCCTGTCGATACCGCCCGGAGTCGGCCCGTTTCCCGCGCTCATTAAAGAAGAGCCTACCGGCGATTTTGGCATGGGCGCCACAACCGTATTGGAGCGCAAAATGATCTCTGTGCGCTACACACGTAACGACCTGGATCCCGACATCGAGGGCGTCGATACCGTCGGCGTGGCGCAGACAGCCTACCCCGACTACGACTGGGCCACGCTGGCAGTATGGGCTTGGGGGGCCATGCGCACGGTCGATTATCTGCAAACGCGGACCGAAATCGATCCCGAGCGCATAGGCGTAGTTGGTCACTCGCGCGGCGGCAAGGCCGTCCTCTTGGCCGGCGCTTTAGATGAGCGCATTTCGCTAGTAGCGGCCAACGGTTCGGGCGCGGGCGGAGCCGGTTCGTTTCGCAACCAGCCCAGCGGCGTCGAGACGCTCCGCTTGATTACCGAACCAGCGCGCTTTGCCTACTGGTTTCACCCGCGCCTGCGCTGGTTTGCTGGCCGAGAGCAGCGCCTGCCCTTTGATCAACACTTCCTCAAAGCCCTCATTGCCCCGCGCGCCTTTATCGCCACCGATGCGCTGGGAGACCGCTGGTCCAACCCAACCGGTACCGCCGCTACCAGCATCGCCGCCGAACCAGTGTTTCGCTGGCTGGGTGCGACTGATGCCAACGCGCTGCACTTTCGCTCCGGCGGACATGATCTAGCCCTCTCCGACTGGCGCGCCCTGCTCGACTTTGCCGAATGGCACTGGCGCGGCAAGGTGCCCGACAATCCGCAGCGCTTCTGGCAGCCCACAGCGGTGGGACCGACCGCAGAAGGTGATGTAAACGGTGATGGCCTGCTCAATCTCGAAGACTTTTTTGCGCTGGGCGATGCCTGGCAGCAACCCGCTTTCCCCGCTGCAGATTCGAGCACCCCAACGGCGCGCCCTCCGCGTGATTTGGACGGCGATGGACAGATCCGTCTGGGCGACGCGACTCGCTTTGGCACGCTCTTTTCCGCGCAAGGCGGACCCTTTTTTTCCGACTGCCTGCCCGCGTATGGGGGCTCTCTGTTGATACGCACTCGCCCAGACGTATCGAGCGTGCGCGTGTCCGTCCACGCCGACGGACGACTGCTCAGCGGCTATGCGCTGGAAATAGCCTACGATCCAGAGGCCTATCGGCTCATAGGCGTGGATAACGACTCCGGTGCATACGGCCAGACCAACACCCTGTCTTGGCAGCACCATGTGCCCGGTCGCCTCGTCGTGGCCAGAGCGAGAAAAGGTGGTGCGCTAACGGCCGAGCAGCTCCTTCTGGAGCTGGTTTTTCAGCCACTCATACCGTCAAGCGCAGCCCCTTTTCGCCTGGGGCGGGCTCACCTGCGCGCACAAAGGGAAGGAGCTCAGCCAACGGATCGACCCCACAGCACCCTGCACCAAGTTATGAATGTAGAATAGGCGCTAGTGCGACCCACAGATACGGCCGTATTGGAACGGAGTACGACCGGCCCATCTACCCCATGGTATACTCAGCCTGAACTGGCCCAACCCGTTCAATGGATCCACACGCATGCGCTACCGCGTCGACGCGGCACAGCGCGTGCAGCTGGCCATCTACGACCTGCTAGGCCGGCCCGTCTGCAGCCTGTCAAACCGCGACACCCTCCCTGGCACCTACAAGCTGACGTGGGACGGACGGGACGAGGAGGGCCGATCGGTAGCCGCTGGCGTATACTGGATATACATGACGACAGAATACCATCGATGGATCAGAAAAGTCGTCCTACTTAAATAGCGTGCATACGGAGAACGCAGCGCTGACCTTCCATGGGAAGCACAGGATATATGTCTCTTATGATAGTGGCTGCTTTTTGCTCGTGAAACGGGACTGAAGGAGGCCGAACATCTTGTTGCACGTCCGTACTTTAGCCATATTGGCCAATCGCAGATCTATCCCTATAGGGTGCCCAAAGATAAGAGGAGTAAAGCCATGCTAAATCGATCTATCCTACGCGCGGTGGGGCTGTCGTCTGTCCTGTTGTTGGGCACTCTCCCGACAGAACAGGCTTGGGGCTTTACAAACAAAACGTTTAAATCAGGCCGCACTTCACCATCACTAGGTGCTGCACGTTCGCTCAGCCTAGAACCCTTTGGCAGCGCTAGAGCTCGTGCTAGCCAACCGTCATCTACGATCCGCTACCAAATCCTGTCGGGCGGCCAATCGCTGGTGCTGCCAACACAGCCTAGGGCGGGAAAAGTGGCCGTATCGTCACAGATTGAGTGGGACTTATGGGTCGACGAGACCACCCGCACACCCATTTTTATGCAGACCAGGGGCGGGGCAGGCGTGGCCAAAAGAGCGACCGGTATGTCGGGCACAGAACAGGTCCTCACCTTTATAGAAGCCAATGCCGGACTATTCAGCCTAAGCCAGCCGCGCATAGAGCTGACCGTTCAGCGCACACGCACCGACGCAGCCGGCCGTGAGCACATTACGTTTGCGCAGCACTACAGAGACATACCGGTCTGGGGCGCAGCCTTGGTTGGTCACGTCAGCGGCGACCAAGGACTCTTTGCCATCAACGGTCGCTATCGCCCCACACCGACGCGCTTGGCTAGCACGGATCCCTCGATATTGCCCTCGCAGGCCATCTCGCAGGCGTTGGATAGCTACGGCAAAGAGGTGCAACTACTCAATGAAGAAGTGCGGGAGATGCTCGCCTATGACGGGCCCAATGCCGAGCTATATATCTGGAGCGAGACGCCCAACAGCAGGCCGCATCTGGTCTGGAAAGTGGAGATGCGACCCAACACCTACGAGCGCTGGCGCTACTTTGTCGATGCCTTCAGCGGAGCAGTGCTCGACCAGTATCAATATTCGCCCACAGACGGACCCGCCGTGGGATCGGGCGTTGACCTGAGCGGCCAAGAAATCTCGCTCAACACATTTGAGAGTGACAGCGATTTTTACCTACTCGACGCCACCGTCTTCTCGGGAAACGCGCTCAATATCGTCGACGACGCCAACCTGCGTTGGACCTTAGAGCCGGACGGCGAATATCTATCGGCCTTGACCAGCAGCAGCAACCAATTTGATGATCCAGCCGCCGTGTCGGCCCACGCCAACATGGCTAAAATCTACGACTACTTCTACACCGTCCACGGACGCAACGGCATCAACGGCGTCGGTGGCAATATGATCTCGGTCGTGCACGTGACGGAAGAGGATGGCGAACCGATGGCCAACGCCTACTGGAACGGCGTTTACATGGCCTACGGCGACGGCGGCGACGTATTCGAGCCGCTGTCGGGCAGTCTGGACGTTGCCGCCCACGAGATGGCACACGGCATTATCGAACACACGGCCAACCTCGAATATCGGTTTCAGCCGGGCGCACTCAACGAATCGATTGCCGATGTTTTTGGCGCTATGATTGATGACGACGACTGGCTGATCGGCGAGGACATCGTCAAAGAAGCCTACTTTCCTTCCGGCGCGCTGCGCAACTTGGAGGATCCACACAACGGCGATCACGCCAATGGCTGGCAACCGGCGCACATGGATGAGTTTGTCGAACTGTCCGAGGACGAAGACTACGGCGGCGTTCATATAAACAGCGGCATCCCCAATCGAGCCGCATTTCTCATCGCCGATGCCATTGGCCGAGAGCGCACGGCGCGAATCTACTATCACCTACTCACCAACTACCTAACGCAGACCAGCAATTTTGTCGACTGTCGCTTAGCGGCCGAGCGGGCAGCGACTGATCTATACGCAGAAGAGCCTCAGATATTAGCGGCTGTAAGCAGCGCCTTTGATGCCGTCGGCATTGTCGTGCCGGGTGAGGAAGAAGTCGAAGATGTCGAGACACCCGTAGAGGAAACGCCCGCACCGATCGATGAGCGCAACTTCTGGGTGGCATCGGTTGGCGCGACCGAAGACGGAGACAACAGCCTATTTATCGCCAAGCCGGGCGTTGACCCCAACGAACCGCCCTACCGCAAACTGCTCACGGATACGCAGGTATTTTCCGGAACGGGCAACGCCATTACAGCCCCCCAGAACGGTCGGTTTTTACTCTTTATCGACAGCGATAACAACCTGCGTTTTATAGAAAGCAACGGCGAGGGAGAAAAGGTCCTCAACGCCGATGGAGACTGGAGTTCTATCGCCCTCTCACCCGATGGCAATAGGCTGATTGCAACTACGGTATATGAAGACTCTACCCTGTTTTATTTCGATCTAGAAAACGACGACAACAATAAGTCGATCAAGCTCTACCATACGACCACGGCCTCCAATGTAATCACGTACGCAACACGCTTTGCCGATGCGATCCAGTGGGATGCAACCGGCCAGTACGTGGTCTTTGATGCGTATAATAGCTTGGCGGGGATCAACGGTGGGACGATTGACTTTTGGGATATCAAGGTCGTCAACCCGAACAACGAAGTCATCACGTCTTGGTCGCCTCCTCTACCGTCGGGACTGCACTTGGCCAACCCCTCATTTTCTGGTGAGATCGTCGACGGTCAAATAAACGACTGCCGCCTGCTCTACGAGGTCGTAGACGAGAATGAGCTACAAACAATCATCAACGTCGTGGATCGGTGTGCGGGCTCTGCGGGCGGCTTAGTTACGTTCTCAGATGCGATTTTTACCTTCCCTCGCTTTATCAACAACGACCGCGAAGTCGTTTTCGAATATTGGAGCGAAGACTCAGAAGCGTACGCCGCCGACCTGTGGCGCATACCGCTGAGCGAAGATCGCCTAAGTGCGACCAGCGATCCCCTGTTTTTTATGAGCGGCACGCAGTCACCTCAAGCGTTTACAGTAGAAGACGAATCGGGTATCCTATCGACAACCGTAGAAGAAGAGAGCCAAGCCCAGCCGACTCACCACGCGCTGGGTCAAAACCATCCAAACCCCTTCAACCCAGAAACCCTCATCCCCTACGAGCTGTCGACGGCAGGACAGGTCCAACTTCAGATCTTCGACTTAGCGGGACAGCACGTCATTACCTTGGTAGAAAATCGACATCAGGCCGGTCGCTACGAGGCGCTGTGGCGCGGCATGGATGCCCAAGGGCACCCGGTTGCCACCGGGGTATATTTTTACGAGTTAAGCTATATCGACGGAAGCAAACGCAATCGGTTAACGCGAAAAATGCTCCTGCTGAGATAGGCCACAAGGCCCTGCGTTCGCGGGAATCGCGACATTCCATAGAGACCTGG
>CAXGPR010000088.1:0-13999 GCA_964011675.1 uncultured bacterium | reverse complement strand
TCGCCTGTGCGACCGTGCGTCCATGCTCGTAGTTCATCGGCGAGCCTAAGCCGACAAGCCCCTCGTCGGTTTGGATGCGCAGCAGCATGCCGCGATTGTTGAGCGGTATAGTTTCTAAGCTACTTATCTTCAACTGCTTAGCCATTCTTTGACCCGCGGATGATCTAGGACCTCTTCGTTAAGAATAAAGTCAGGTAGGCGGTGCTCTAGCATGTCGGTTACTTGCTGTATGGTCTTCTGGTCCAAGCGAATGGTTGATTCGACCGAAATGCCAGCATTGTGATTGGTGCAAATGATGCGTGGGTGATCTTTGTGGATCGTGCGAGGGCCGTTTACGGGATCGTCTACGACGTAGTAGTAGAGTTTATCTTCGTTAAGCGCGCGGTTAACGGCCGTATCATCGACGAGATTGCCTCGAGATGGATTAATTAGCGAGGCGTGGGGCTGCATTGAAGCGAGAAGATCGTAGTCGACGATGGTTTCGTCCCCTGATACGTGGAGGCTCACCGTATCGCACTGCTCAAAAAGCGCGTGCGGAGAGTCAGCCACTTCAGCGCCGCACTGAGCGGCAATCTCGCCAATATCTGGACGGGAGTCACAAATCAGTAGGCGGCCGTTTTCCCCAAGTAGGGGACGGGCGCGTTGTGCAACTTCTTGGCCAATACGACCGCAGCCGTAAAGGCCAAGCACGGATCCTTGCGCCTCATAAGTCCGAATGATAGAAAAGTCCCCCCCGTGGGAAAGGCGGTTGAGCGTATAAACGCGTTTGAGGGTCGCCATCCACTGGGTAATTGCATATTCTGCGACCGTGTCCATATGGACAGGCGTAATGGTTATAAGTACTCCGTGGCGTGTTGCGGCTTCGACATTTACTTTGTCAAATCCCACGCCCCATCGAGCGATGATACGTAGATCAGTGGCCGCTTCATAGAAGGCATCTGTGTAAAGCGAAGAGCTGGCCACCGAAGCGACTACGCTCTGGGCGTCCTCGGCATGGAGTTCTTCTTTTTCGAGGACGAGTTCTCCGTGTCGCGACAGGTGTTCAATGCCTTGTTTACGTTCTTTTGACGCGAATTCATTGTTATAAAACTGTGCCGTTACCAGGATTTTATTTTTCATCTTATACCTTTGGCCCGCATATATTTATGAACTTTTTTTAAAGCGTTAATTATATGTGTAACTCGGCACGCTAGCGCAGAAAACGTTTGAAGTATAGATTCGTCATACAGCAGTTGGAAATGAGTATGTGTCTATTTTCTTTATCGTGTGCGCATAGCGATTTAGGGGAAGTGTATATTCTATTATATTAAAGTTGTAAATCTTTGTCGAACAATGTTTTAGTCTTTTATTCCTGACAGTAATTTTTCTACCGCTCCCTGTAAGATACGCAAGTCGTTGTTAATATCTATGAAGCGGAATCCCTCCGCTATTCGCGTTCGAGTGCTATCGACGTCCTTTGTGGGTATGCCACAGGGTGTGCCTGCCTGTTGGCATACATTCAGGAAGCGGAGTAGGGCTTCTTCGTGCTCTGGGTGGCCTGGCTCCACGCCCATGGACATGGCTAGGTCGTTGGGGCCAAGAAAGCCAATGTCTACCCCTTCCACCCGGGCTATGGCCTCGGCGTTTTCAATGCCTTGCATATCCTCAATCTGAGGTATGCAGAGCACGATGTCGTTAAAGACAGATCGGTAGTTAGATGCCAGCGTTGCACAGCGGCCTGTGCCAGCGGAGCGAGTCCCACGCGGGGGGAATCGCATTGATTGAGCGAGTTGTTGGGCCTGCTCTGGCGTGCTGACGTGGGGAAATACTACTCCGTAGGCACCCGCGTCTAGCAGGCGTCCCACAGTGACAGGATCGTGGTCCCAGGCTCTAGCGATTGGTACGGCTCCACGGGCTTCTATAGCGCGGAAGGTGTGAGCAATAGACTCCATATCGTAGGCAGTGTGCTCAGCATCGACGCATAGCCAATTGAAACCAGCAGATGCCATGACTTCGGCAGCGAGAGGGGAACCGAGATTAAGCCAGCTTCCTATAGAGGGTTTTCCGGCGGCGAGTGTTTCACTGATAAGGTTCCGCATTAAGATCCATTTTAACTTGATTGGGGGGTCATTTGCTCTGCTGCTATGATTCGGTCGATTTCTTGACGCAGTATGCCTATCACCTCGTCGTAGCCAAATCGACCGATCGTCTCAGGACCTCGCTTCAAATTAACGAAGTTCGGGGCGCACCATAGGCCCAAGTCGGCATCATCTGTCTCGCCAGGACCGTTTACTCTACAGCCCATGACGGCGATGGTTATAGCATGAGATTTAGCGTACTCGGTTACTTCTTTAACTTTCTGTGCCAGTTCAATAAAAGCTTCATTTTCTACTCTTGAACAGGAGGGACAAGATATTATGTTGAGACCTGGATCAAGAAGCTTAGGAACTGATCTAAAACGCCCCGAGTAGATATCATCGAGAATTTGGCGACCCACGCGAATTTCTTCTCCCTTGTCGTCAAAAGGCAAAGTGAGAGAAACACGGAGAGTATCGCCTATTCCAGCCGTTATGAGATGTTCCAATGCAATTCGTGTTTTAATGACGCCTTGGGGTGGCATGCCGGCCTCTGTTACGCCTAAATGCAGAGGCACGTCAGGTCGTTCCGAAGCGAAGCGTGTGTTGGCTTCGATAACGTTGTCTGGATCCGAATCTTTTAAGGACACGCAATAGCGTGTAAATCCCAAGTCTTCTAAAATATGGCAGTGTTCTAAAGCAGAGGCGAGCATCGGAGAAATAGAATCATCTTCTGGGAACAGGCCCACCTTGTCGGGATCGACGGAGCCACAGTTAACGCCTACTCGCAACGCGCAGTCATTCTTTTCAGCCTCTTCTGCGATAAATGATACTTTGTCGCGGATACTTTTTTTCTTTTCATGATGATACAAATGACCCGGGTTATAGCGAATTTTTTGTACGTGGGGAGCCACTTTTTTCACTATACGGTAGTTTTCTTGTAAATCGACGCTGAGGGGGATATCGGTGTGCTCTGCTATTTGCGTTAGAGCTTCAACGTCCCTTGGGCTGTCGACGGCAATGCGGATGATATCGGCCCCCGCTTCTCCTATGACTTTGATCTGGCGCAGAGTGGCTTGAATATCTTGGGTACGGGTAGCGGCCATGCTCTGAACGGCAATAGGGTGCTGTGAGCCGATATATGTGTTGCCGATACGGACACTTCGTGTTGGATTACGTTGTATCTGTGTCATTATTGGGTTGACCTAAAATCTGAGTAAGTGTGTATGCTTGCTCTTTATTCGTCAGCAGTCAAAGGGAATTTAATGGGTTGGCTGCCACGCGCGTTTGACTGCATAATGGCGAGTGCTATCTCTAATGCTTTACGGGCTTCTATGCCCGAGCAGATTAGCTCACGGTGTCCTTCTATCGCCTCCACCAGTTCGTTAACGGCGCCTAATTGATGTGTGTAAAGATAACAGCCAACGTCCAGATCGCTTACAGGCCAATCGTAGTGTGATTGGGGTCGGATAAGACGGGCGCTACGGTCAGACATTTCGAGTCGGCCTTTATCACAGGTAATTTGCATCTGCCAACCGGGCATTGCTGTTTTATACATGTTAAGGAATATACGCAGTCCCTTACTATAACGGATGAAGGCTGAAGCTGATGGGTCTTGATCAGGATCACGCCCGCCGTCTCCCGAATAGGATTCATACGATTCGAAGCCTTCTTCAAGTTCACCAACCAACCACTGAGGACGGGCATCCGCATCGGCAAAGAAAGAGAATAAGTCGATTACGTGTGTTCCGTTGCGCATGAGCATGGCGCGTGGACTAAACATCTCAGCTACTATAGTGCGAAGGGGGCCTAACTCGCCCGATTGGATGAGTTGACGCGCTCGTAGAAATGTGGGATCCCAGCGCCGAGTGTGCTCGACAGAAAGCAGCGTTTGGTTTTCACTGCAGGCGGCTATCATACGGTCGGCGTCTGCTAACGTTGTTGCTATGGGTTTCTCGCACAAAATGGCGCGTGGTGAACCGAGCGCACCTTCGACTGCAATATCTGCGTGTGCGTGGTCTGATGTAGCGATACTAAGCAGGTCGGGCTGAGCCGATCCTAGCATCTCTCGATAATCTTGATAATACTTCATATCAGGCCATACGTCTTGCCAAGTCTCGCGGAATTGATCTAGGGCGGCATGATTCTTATCGCAAACGGCTACCAAATCCGTTTGTGGGTGGTGATAATAAGCCGCTGTATGCGAGCGCGGAGCGGCGGCGAGCGGATGCGCCGAAGGGCGTCCGGAGCCAATTCCGGTCAGGCCGACAAGAGCTGCGCGGTACGTTTCCATAGTCTACAGAGGGAAGAGCTTCTGCCTGTTCGGTTCTCTCGGCAAAGAAGCATGTGTTGAGTGAGATGGCGCCGTTGAGTTAGCCCTCTTCAGGAAACCAATCCTGTAACTTCGCTGAAATAGCTCGGGCTTGATTTGGGCTCGAAATCTCGAATTTAGATCGCGGAATAAAAGAACCTTCGCGCTTTTGGTAGCGTCGAATTGAAACCTTTTGCTTGGCGTATTCGTCTGTTTTACGATCAAGGTCTTGGTAAAGAAACATTATCGTTGCCCATGCTCCCTTACTTAGGACTTCTTTAGCGATTTCTTTGCGCACAACGCGCCCATCTTCTTCATAATGGATTGTTAACTCATCAATGCTTTCGGCCATGCCTTACCCACTTTTTGTTATCTTTGAAATTGGACAATAAGAGAATATATGCTGATTACTTTGCGAGGGGCAAATCGCAACCTTTTTGGAGGGAACTTATAACTTGCTTGCTCCGTTTGAGGGACCTCCTTATAATCTCACATCCACTGCAAACTAGAGCGAAATAGAGCAGTTTTGAAACCAAAATTAAACGATAAATACAAAAAGCAAGAGGGCACTGTTTTTCTCACCGGTATAGAGGCCATTATTCGTCTCATACTCGAAAAACAATGTTCTGATGCTAAGGAAGGACGGGTCAATCAAACCTATATAAGCGGGTACGAGGGGTCTCCTTTGGGTGGGTTAGACTTAAAGTTGGTTGAGCAAATAGACCTACTCAACGAGCATGGACGAACGCTCCACCAATTTGGCATCAATGAAAAAACAGCTGCTTCTGCTATGTTGGGAACACAGTTTGCCGAGAGTGGAGATGTGGACGCTTTTTGGTATGGTAAGGCGCATGGCACGATGTGGGTGCCGGACGAAGTGTGGCTAGCTAATTTGAGTGGCACAGCTGAGCGTGGCTCGATGGTGTTGTTGGCAGGTGAGGATCACGAATCCAAAAGTTCTGTTTCACCCGGCTCTAGTGATGGGGTGTTGCGTAGCTGCATGGTGCCGATTTTCTATCCTTCCACCGTGAGTGAGATCATAGAATTGGGTCTACACGCAGTTGCACTCTCACGGCACGTGGGCATCGTTACCGCGCTCAAGCTCGTAACCCCTGTTTGTGACGGGGCGAGTACGGTCGATTTAACTTCAATTCGGCCCCAGATCAACCGGCCACTGCGCACTTATGACAAGTCTTTCAACCGCATTGTCATGGCTACGAGAGCGCTACCTATGCAACAACAACTCGTCGAGGAACGCTTGCCTCTTGCCGAGGCGTATATTCGCGAAAATAGTCTCAATCGCATCGTAGATGCTTCGGCGGGTGGTCTGGTGGGGATTATTGCAACGGGCAAGAGCTATGTAGATGTGTGTCAGGTGTTAGAATATCTCCGTTTGCGCGTCCCCATTTTACACCTTCGCGTGCCTTATCCACTCGATGCGGAGATCGTTCGTTATTTTGCTAAGAATTTAAAAACAATTTATCTCGTCGAAGAGCCGGGTCCTTTTGTCGAAGATGCCGTTCGCGCCGCTCTCTGGGGTAGCGGAGTAGAGGTTTTTCTTGGCCAGTGGGACGAAGAGGGTAACCCATTTGTTCCTTCACACGGCGAAGTGTACCCCGAACAGTTGGCGCATCTGCTAGCCGATCGCCTGGGCGCGAACGGAAATGCAATTGGAAAGCTTCAGGCGCTGGATCAACGCGCCCATGGGGCGGTTCCTCAAGTGACGCCGATGTCCTGCGGGGGATGTCCATATAACAGCTTTCGCTCGCTGGACGAAAAACCTGGTGGAGCCATAGGCTGTTCGTCTATAAGAGCGACCCCCGCCTACGATAATGGCGTCCTTTACATTCCTACGATGGGTGCAGGAGGTTCGATTTATAGTGGTTGGGCTCCTTTCAATGGTAACCGTCACATTTTTCAATACCTGGGCGATGGCTCTTATTTTCACAGCGGACGGGGTGCCATTCAAAGCTGTGTCCAAGGCGAAGTTAATATCACGTTTTTGCTACTGTTTAACGGTGTAGTCGCTCTTACTGGTGGGCAAGATCCTGGCGGCGTGCGCAAGGTTTCTGACGTAATACAAGAGCTGCTGGGTATGGGAGTTGGACGCGTGGGTATTGTCAGCGCTCGAGCAGACGATCTGAACGAGCTCAATGGGGACAGAGTGCAGGTTTATACGTTGTCAGAACAAGCTGAGGCTCAGGATGCCTTTAAGCAGATTACGGGCACCACGGTACTAATACTTGACAAGGAATGTGCAACTGAACGAGGTCGCCGAAATAGACGGCAAGGCATCAAGCCCAATCATTATGTGTTGATTAACGATGAGATCTGTGAGGGCTGTGGTGATTGTTATGCTAGCTCTGAGGGATGTGCAGCTCTACATTCAGTTGACACAGAATGGGGAAAAAAGACGCAAGTGCGCCAAGCTCACTGTACTCAAGATGAACTTTGTATTGACGGGGAATGTCCGGCGTTTGTTGTGGCCTATGACGCACAGGGGCATGGGTTGCGCCGCCAGATACCCGAAGAAATTGACTCATTGCCCGACCCGCCAGCCTGTTCAACCGGATCAAGTTACTCGATTCTTGCGGTAGGGCGCGGAGGAACGGGGGTCGTGACGTTTTCCCACCTACTGGCCTACGCGGCAATGTTAGAGGGCAAGCAAGTGTATCTGTCTAACAGTACGGGGCTTGCACAAAAGGGAGGTCCGGTAGAGGCGCCGATCGTTCTGTCAGAAGATTACCAGCCTGCATTCAATAACCTTTTCCCAGGACAGGTAGATCTCTATTTGGGATTTGATCTGTTGCGCGCAGCTGAGGGAAGGAATTTGCGTTTTGTTGCTCCCGAAACGAGCCGTGCTGCCGTCAGTACTGCGCAGATACCTACCGCAGAGATGAACCGTAACCCACGAAAGGTTGGCTTTCCCGAAGTGGATGCTCTCGTTGGAGCGATCGAAGCGAACGTACGTAGAGGAGAAAGCGTTTATATCGATACCTACTGGCTGGCTGAGGCTCTTTTCTCAGATATTTTGTATGCGAATATGATTCTGCTGGGAGCTGCCTATCAGGCTGGCATGATTCCGGTCAAGGCAGCTTCGCTGGAATGGGCTATACAACTAAACGGGAAAGCAGTTGAAAACAATAAACGTGCGTTCCGTTGGGGACGTTTAGCCATCGCAGATCCGGCTAGAGTAGAAAGGGTTCTGGGTAAACAAAATCCCGGCAATGCAGAGCGCGTTGCCGATGCTCAAGAAATTGCCTCTAATCATCGTTCTGGAAGAGAATCCATGCAGCATGTCCTCTCGATGGATTGGCCCCAGTCAGTACAGACCCTAGTGGCTCGTCGAGTCGCTGAACTGTGTGAGTATCAGGATGTGGAGTATGCAGATAGCTATCTCCAATTTGTGCGGCAAGTCTGGCAATTAGAGCGAGAAAGAGGCTTGCATGGTGAATTTACGGAAGTAGTAGCCCATCAGCTATTTCGTCTGATGGCCTACAAAGACGAATATGAAGTGGCGCGGCTGGCTACTCACAATCGCACGGTGGAGCGAATTAAAGACCACTTTGCCGGTCCCGTTAAGCTTTCGTATCGTCTTCAACCGCCTGCGCTACGCTGGCTTTTTCGCAAGAAAGTTGCTTTTGGCAGCTGGTTTTACTGGGCTCTATGCGCGTTGAAACGAGGTAAAAAACTGCGCGGCACATCCTTAGATCCCTTCGGGTATCTTTCCTCTCGTAGGCTGGAGCGCGAGCTTATTGATTGGTATCGTCAACTCGTGGAAGAGACATTGCCTCATCTGCATTCAGATCGCTACGCTGAATGCGTCGATTTGGCTCAATCTGCAGATGAAATTCGCGGGTACGAAGAGGTGAAAGAGCGCGCAGCACGTGCCGTGCGGACGGCGGCTGCCGGGCGCCTGCAGCGAATTCACAACGCGAATTGAGTGGCCGGTTGCAGCTAAACAAGCGACTAGACAAGAGGAGTCTCGGATCTCAATGCCCATCAGATGAGGCTGTCCGGCTACCTACCTTCCAGCCGCCTGCACGGTCTTTTCTCCCTAATTGCACGCTGTATTTTTCTTTCTCGCTTCTTCTTCTATTACACGCCAACGCCTTTGCCGACGTGCCTATGGTGGTCCCTGGAGAGGTTCTATTGCGCTTCCGCGCGGGGGCTGCCAAGCCGGCGCAGGGAGACATACAAGGCTATCTGAACCGACTGGGGGCTCTGTCCGTACCAGAGCCGCTTTTTGAATCATACGCCCAACGCAATTCTAAGCCCGCTGTGACTAACCGGTTGCTGGGATGGTATAGAGTATCTATTGATCCGCAGGTTGATCCGGAGAGTTGGGCGTTGCGTGCGCAGTTGTCGGAAGGCGTAGAATGGGCACAGGCTAACTATCTGCGCCGTCACGCCGAAGTGGCAGGTGATTCGCTGCGCGATCAGCAGTGGGGGTTACATGCGATTAATTGGCGTCCTGGCGTAGAAGCCGAACCTGTGGTTGTCGCCGTGATTGACTCAGGGGTGGACTATACACATCCCGACCTAGCTGGACAGATTTGGCATAATCTGTCCGAGCTTAAAGGGGTCTCTGGGGTGGACGATGATGGCAATGGCTATGTGGATGACGTTGTCGGTTGGGATTTTACCGATGCGCCCGGCCTTCCTGGTATGGGTGATTACCTTCAGCGCGATGCCGATCCAACCGATGAATCTGGGCATGGAACACACGTTGCCGGTATCATTGCGGCTGCCGTTGACAACGAGATCGGGATATCGGGCGTTGCGTCAAACGCGCGGGTCATGGCGTTGCGGGCGGGATTTAATTTACCGAGCGGGGGTTATCTAGAAGACGATGACTTAGCTGCCGCCATCCTTTATGCGGTTGACAATGGAGCGCGCGTTATCAATATGAGCTGGGGCGATCCCCGCGGTGCACCGGTCTTGAGAGATGTCATACGATACGCCGAAATAGCGGGCGTTGTGCTCGTAGCGGCAGCTGGAAATGAGGGAGAAGACGCCGTGTTCTATCCCGCCCGTTTCTCCCAAACGATCGCCGTGGGTGCATCGACACCTAAAGGGCAGGTACTCGCTTTCTCTAACTATGGGCCTAGTATCGAACTTGTAGCACCTGGACAGGCCGTCCTCAGTCTCTTTCCTGGCGGGACCTATGGGCCGCGTTCTGGGACCTCTATGGCAGCACCTCACGTAGCGGGTTTGGCTGCTTTGCTTTTGGGTTACAAGCCAGCATGGACGGCAGAACGAGTGCGTGCTGCACTTCGATTCTCTTCTAGAGATCTACTTGTAGGGGGATGGGACCCTTATTCGGGGATGGGTCTTGCCCAGAGTGCGGTCCTCAGGTTGAGCGATCCGCCGCATGCTCGTGTCTTTTATCCAGAGCAGGATTGCGTGCATGAAGTGGATCGCGTAATGATCCGCATGGGCTTTGAAGGTATAGATGAGTGGGTCATATCTTGGGGACGCGGCTTAGACCCCTCGACCTGGCATGTAGTGGCCCAAGGTAGTGCTTCAGATAGCACAGAGATTGAACGGACGTGGGATACAGAGGGTCTTGTCGATGGAACATACCAGGTGCGCCTGCGCGCCCGGTCGGGAAAGCGCTGGTTTGACGATCGCGTAAGATTGTTTTTGCAGCGAGACGCTGACGAAGTCCTTGGTCTTCGCTCTTTGCGTGAATTGCGCGCAGGTCGTTGGAGGCAAGTAGTTGAGTGGGAAACGCTACGCGAACGACCCGGGTATCTCGTGCTGGAACGTGATGGCACAATCATTCACGAGGAGCGTTTAGCGCCCGCGCTAAAGCAGCGCGTCGTTCTCCCGGATGGTTTACCCGCAGCGATCTACGCTGTTCAGGTCTATCCAGAGTTTGAGAGAGGTGAGGGGAACGGCTACCGCTTAGAGGGTATCGATCTGCATAGCACGTCGGTTAAGCGCTGGCCTGTGCAACAAGCCTCAGTTCTGCCGAAGGGTTATCTGCTTCCCGATGCCGTAGATGTAAACGGTGATGGGGTTGCCGAACTCGTGCAGATGAGCTACGGGCGGCAAAGTAACTATAACACGGTAGATTTCTACCAGCAGAAAGGGGATACGCTGAGCCGCATATTTACCTCGCTACAGCCATATATTCCGTGGAGTTTACAGGATGGCGATGGAGACGGACTGCCTGAAATGTTGGGAGTTGACGCACAGCGGGTGCGCCTCTTTGAGGCTCCGACAGAAGGGTCTTTCCCCAGGGTGCTAGCTTGGGAGCAACGTGACGTGTGGGGGGGAGAGGTCGCGGATTTAGACAATGACGGCATCGTGGATTTTTTTCTGCGATCTAGCCGGGGCAGCTATTTTCAAGTTTTCTCGGCCGGTGGTGATGACAGCTATGGAGAACAAGCGATTATCACACCCCCAAGCGAGGGCACCAATGAGCTAGGGCAGCGACAGATCATTGGCGACTTAGACGGAGATGGTCGAGGAGAATTGATCGGCGGTGATGGCGATGGAGACCTTTTTGTCTTTGAAGCGATAGCCCAAGACGCATATAGGTCGACTTGGACTTTGGAGGGAGAGGGAGACACGCGTACGGTGGGAGGGGGAGCCGATTTAGACGGCGATGGACAGCGGGAGTTTGTCGTGGCGCGTTTCTACGACGACCCCTACGATCTCGATGCGCGTCGATGGAAAATTGAGGTCTATAGCTCGTTTGGTAACGATAAATATGCGCTTGAATGGTATGTAAACGTTGCTGGTACAACGGCTGGAGGCAGTGGGATACACACAGGTGATATAAATGGAGATGGACGAGTGGAGTGGGCGTTAGTTGCCCCGCCGGATCTATACGTCTTTTCAAGCATAGAGCCCGATCAGTACGAACCCATATGGCGAGCCCAGGCGGCTGCAACCCAGCGTCCCTTTATCGGGGATTTAAACGGAGACGGGCGAGACGAGCTGGCTTTTAATGGCGAAGGCCAAGGAGGTATATATCGCTACGTAGCCGAAAGTGCGGCTCTATATGCCCCTGCATACATCGAGGCTTATCTTTTGGATTCTACGCGCGTGCAGGTTGAGTGGCAGAGGGTTGAAGGTGCTGTTAGGTATCGAGTTTTTCGCGACGGGACAACGATTGGGGAAGTTACCGAACTCGTATTTATAGATGAGTCTGTCAGTATGGAAGGAGGGGCCTATTCTTACTGGATCCAGGCCGTGAGCGAGGATGGGAAATTTGGCACTTCTTCTAAGGTCGTACAAGTGATACCACAAGCTAAACCGCGTATACAGAGTGTGCTACGCACCTCGGCGTACCACTTGGCGGTTTCATTTGATCAGCCCATGCAGCTGGACGAAATCAGGGGGCAACGGTTTTATGTGCAGCCCGACGTTGGATTAGCCTCATCGGTCGTAGCAGATCGGGGCGGCATGCGCGTGATTCTGAGCTTCAATGACGCTTTGCCGGATTCGGGTTTGTTCGAGCTGGATACGCGCAATCTGCGCGGGATTAGTGGCGCCCCTTTAGGGAATCAGCTATATCCCTTCACGCTCGCGCCGGAAAGGGTTCGTGCGCGACTGCTAAGAGCCGAGGCACTAGATGCCTATCGCGTCGTTTTGGAATTTGATAAAACGGTGCGTGCTCCTGAAGGCACGGGCCATTTTTCGTTAGGTGACGGTGTGGTAATTGACCGCGTAGATGTCCAGGGCCAAATGGTGATCCTCCAGCTCAAAGAGGGAGCGGGAATTCGACCGCTGGGCCGTTCTTATCTTGCAGAGGTAAATGGGCTCATCGACGCAGACGAACTGTCGGTGAATGGAACAGCGACTTTTGTGTGGGCTTCGAATGATCTGAGTCAGTCTGCCCCGTTTCCTAACCCCTACGTACCAGAAATGGGCGAGTTGCTGTTCGGATACCTGCCGGTGGATGCAACCGTTGCTATTTATGACGTGGGTGGGCAATTGGTTCGGCGCCTAGCAGAAACTGAAGGGGATGGCGGGGTTCAATGGAATGGGGACAATGAAGCGGGGGTGCCGCTGGCTTCGGGAATTTATTATTACCGCATCAGTGCGGGTTCACAGAGTAAGGTCGGTTCGCTGGCAATCGTGCGGTAGTCATACGATATGCGGCCTTATAGAAACGCGAATGGAGGCGTGCTATGGTTAACATAGGGATAGTAGGAGTCGGCTTTATGGGGGTAACCCATTTTAAGGCAATGGCTAAAGTGCGTGGAGGGAAAGTGTCTGCTATCGTTACGCGAGATAAGAAAAAGAGTCGCGGCGATTGGAGTGAAGTGCAGGGAAATTTTGGCGGAAGTGGGGGAAGGCAGGATCTGAGCAAGATAAAAGTCTACTCTAGTTTGGACGAACTGCTTGAAGATCCAAATATTGACGTTGTCGACATCTGTCTGCCCACCTCTTTGCACGTAGATTCCGCGTTGCGGGCTCTGCGGGCGGGGAAACACGTATTTCTCGAAAAGCCGATTGCACTCTCGCTACGTGACGCCGACCGGCTTATAGTAGCTGCAGAGCGAGCAAAACGACAGTTTATGGTAGCCCATGTTCTGCGCTATTTTCCCGAGTTCGTTCTGGTTAAGAAGCTGGTGGACGATGGTCAGTTCGGATCGGTTTTAGCTGCCCATTTTAAACGGATCATTGCCCGACCAACTTGGTGGGATCCAAAAAATTTAGAGCGTACAGGGGGACCGGCTATCGATCTGCACATACACGATGCAGATTTTGTTCAGTATCTCTTCGGTATGCCTAAATCAGTAGTATCTCAAGCATACATTGGCAAGGGAAACACGATAGAATATGTCCATACGCATTACGAGTATGAGGGGAATCGGGCCATTAGCGCGGAGGGAGGATGGTTGTCGCAGCAGGGGTGTCCTTTTGAACACGGATATGACGTATACTTCGACAAGGGTATGTTAAAGTTCAACTCATCATGGGGCAAGCCTCCCCAGCTCTTAACAGATGATGGGAAAGTGCGCACGCCACGTCTGAGCAAGCGCGATGGTTTTGTCGGCGAGCTTCAAGAAGTGGTAGATGCGATACGCAGCGGACAGCCCTCTCTCACACTCGGAGGAGCGAGCGCACGAGATTCCTTGGCGCTGTGCCTCAAGGAAATTCAGTCGGCCAGAGGGAGAAAACGCGTCGTATTATAGCGGATACTGCAACCGGTTAAGCGTTTGGTCGCCATTGGTTAAGCGTATATGCAAAGTCCATATCTGCTCGGGTGACCGCCTGTTCGCTGTGGGTCGTGACTCTGACAGCGATAGTTCTCGTGCCGGTGTCTAAAGAGAAGTCTGGATGGTGATTTTGCTCTGTGATGGTGTCGACAAGATGGTTTAGAAAATCTGTGATGTCTTTAAAATTAGCCATCGTGAAATTTCGATAGATGACTGTTCCTTCACGGGTCCATCCCTTGAGATTAGTGAGTTCGGTATCGACCCGTTCTGCGGTTAGAACCGTTTTGTCTTCTGTCACTTCAAACCTCCTTTTTATAAAATAATGTACGAGAGAGTCAATTCCGGTCAAGCGGTCTGTGCCTGTAGCGGGCAACGAGCAATGAGGTCGTGTTGGATAAAACTGAGTGATGTAAAGAACTCACTCCAGGCGGCGATTCCCCGGATTTTGCAGG
>CAXGPR010000087.1:0-14123 GCA_964011675.1 uncultured bacterium | reverse complement strand
TCGGCTTCGCCTAGTTTTTGACAGGTGATGCCAATGGCTCCTCGGCGCATTTGCATATGCGCTATGGCTACACACTTGTGTGTTTTTATGTGAGGTCGCAGGCCAATTCCATGTTGGTCAAAATAGCGCTGGTAGCGATCGAGATTGTCTTCTAAGCCATCAAGGTCGACAATCAGGGCGGGCGTATCCAGTTCTTCTATGCGCATGTGTTCTCCTTTTTATTGCAGACATAGAGTACGTAGCTGTTATGTATCCTGTCAACCAATCTGGGGGAACGGGCTTCGGTCTTGTGCAAAAAGAGCGTCGTTCGCTCATTTCTATTATGTCATTAAAATTGCAAAATGCGCCGCGCGTTGCTCTAATCTGTGGTCTGACCACGAATAGTGACTGCGCGTTTCAAGAAGCGATTAATATCCTTCGGAACAGTTTTGGTTCGATTGTAGATCAGAGCGAACCTTATGCGTTGAAGGAAGGAGGATATTATGAGTCAGAGATGGGGCGTGGGTTGAAAAAACAACTTTTATGCTTCACGCAGCCGGTAGCGCCGGATGCGCTTTATACTCATAAAATGTTGTCGATAGGCATAGAGCACACTTTGGCAGAAATGCGAGACGGAGCACGCTGTCGCAGGGTTAATATTGACCCTGGTCTACTTTCCATTGAGAGCTTGGTGCTCAGCACGACAAAGAGAGTAGGACACCGGATAAGCATTGGCAAGGGAATCTGGGCGGAAACTACGCTGCTCTATCAGAAGGGAGCATACCGTCCGCTGCCATGGACATATTTAGACTATCAACGCGATGACATACAGCTTTTTTTATTGCGCGTTCGTCAATGGCTGCAGGTTCAACAACGATCCGCTGATGATGAAAAAAGCGCACAATAGAAGTGGCGACCGTGAAGAAGCGTACAGCATTGTTTCTGTTGAGTATGGCTAGTCTACTCTGATTGTTGCGTCGCGCTCTGGGCCTACGGAGATAACCGAAGCCGGTGCGTGGCTGAGTTGGGCGACCCGATCTACATAAGCTCGTGCCTTGGCCGGTAAGTCTTCGTAGCGCCTAATTTCATGCGTGGGCTCTTGCCATCCTTCAAGCTCTTCGTAGATGGGCTTGCATTTTTCCAAGACGCGCGGATCTGAAGGAAATTGCTGGAGCGTTTGACCTTCGAACTCATATGCCGCGCAGACCTTGAGGTGGTCCAGCGTATCTAGCGTGTCCAAGCGGGTCAGGGCGATGCTCGTTAGGCCATTTATACGAGTTGCCGCTCGCACTATAGGGCCGTCAAACCAACCGCAGCGCCGCGGACGCCCGGTGGTTGCGCCGAATTCATTACCCAACTGCCGCAGGTGATCGCCTTTATCGCCCAGCATTTCCGTCGGGAACGGTCCGTTGCCCACGCGCGTGGTGTAGGCTTTAGTCACGCCGATTACTTCGTCGATGCGGGTTGGGCCAACGCCGCTGCCCGTACAGGCTGCACCGGCCGTGGTATTGGATGAGGTTACGTAGGGATACGTCCCGTGGTCAACGTCGAGCAGGGTGCCCTGAGCACCTTCAAAAAGCACGTTGCGTCCTTTGTCTATTTCCTCGTTTATGTAGAGCGAAATATCGCGGACATAGGGGCGCATGCGCTCTCCGTAGGCGACGTAGTCGTCAATTATGGCCGCTTCATCAAGCGTTTCGGCATCATAAATTTTACTCAATATTTCATTTTTTGCACGAATGGCTGAGCGCATCTTTTCAATCAGCACCTGAGAATCGAGTAGATCCATAACGCGGATGCCAAATGTGCGTTCGACCTTGTCTCTGTAAGCAGGACCGATGCCGCGTCCGGTCGTGCCTATCGTCACGCCCGCTTTACTTTCTTCGCCGGCTTTATCGAGCGCTTTGTGGTACGGCATGACTAAGTGTGCGCTTTGGCTGATGAAAAGTCGACCCTCACAAGAAAATCCCTTTTCGCCCAGTTCGGCAATCTCGCCGAGTAGTGCTTCTGGGTCAACGACCACGCCGTTACCAACAACGCATGCCTTCTCTTCGTGCATGATGCCAGATGGGATCATGTGAAATACGAACTCAGTGTCGCCGACTTTCACCGTGTGGCCGGCGTTAGCTCCACCTTGATAGCGCACTACGATATCGGCTTCCAACGTCAGGTAGTCGACAATTTTTGCCTTGCCTTCATCGCCCCACTGGGCGCCTAATGCAATTTTTGTTGGCATGATGATTTGTCCTTTATAAACTGGCGTATTTAGCCCAAGAAATATAGTCGCGTGAGCGCACATCGTCGAGCACTGACTGAGGAACAGGGCCATCAACGTTGAGAATGGTTAGCGCGCTGCCGCCTACTTTGTGGCGCCCACAAGACATCTGAGCAATATTGATCTCGTGGTCGCCCATGGCCGTGCCAATGTGACCAATAATTCCGGGTATATCTCTGTTCACATAAAAGAGCATGTGACCCTGCGGTACTGCATCGAACGTGTATTCGTCAAAGCGCACCAAGCGCGGATCGCTTTTTCCAAAGAGCGTACCCGCAAGTAAACGTCGTTCTTTATCTGTTTGGTAGATGACCGTAATAAGTGCGGCGTAATCCTCGTGTTCGCTGCTGCGTAATTCGTCTACGTGGACGCCTCGTTCCTGTGCGAAGACCGGTGCGTTGACCGCGTTAACAGGCTGGCCCGTAACGCTCGACATGATGCCTTGCAAAACGGCAGAAGTCATGACCGACGTGGGATACGTTACGTCGCCGTGATATTCGACTGTAACACGCTCTAAACGTCCCTCACTTAGCTGTGCCTGTAGCTTACCCAAGCGTTCAGCTAACTCCAGATAGGGCCGCATTTTGGCATAGATTTCAGGCTCAACAGATGGCGCATTGATTGCATTGCGAATAACGCGTCCCATCAGCACGTCGCCGACCTGGGCTGCAACCTGTAACGCGACGCTTTTTTGGGCCTCTACTGTTGAAGCGCCTAGGTGTGGGGTGCAAATAACGCAATCATGTGCTAATACTTGGCTGTCCGTCGGCGGCTCTTCTTCAAATACGTCAAGAGCGGCTCCTGCTACCTGTCCAGATTCAAGGTTTCTCAGCAAAGCTGCTTCGTCTATAATGCCTCCGCGCGCGCAGTTGATTAGGAAAACACCCTGTTTGCAAGATGTCATTTGCGCATCTGATATCATGTGGCGCGTTTGTTCTATGAGCGGTAGGTGAACGGTAATAAAATCTGCAGCTGCGTAGATTTCTTCCGGTTCGGACAGTTGCGCGCCAAACGTCTCAGCTACTTCGTTAGAAACGACAGGATCATAGGCCAGCACTTTCATTCCGAAGGCGTTCGCCCGCAGGGCGACTTCGCTACCCACCTTACCTAAGCCGAGTATTCCAATGGTTTTTCCACGCAGTTCGACGCCGGTTAGCTGGCTACGTTCCCATCGTCCATTCTTCAGAGAGGTCGTGCCCTGAGGAATGTTGCGCGCGAGTGCCATGATCATGGCGAAGGAGTGCTCTGCGGTAGAAACAGAGTTGCCCCCAGGCGTGTTCATAACGATGACACCGCCGCGCGTAGCTGCCGCTGTGTCTATATTGTCCACGCCCGCTCCGGCGCGTCCGACGACCTTGAGTTTGTGAGCCGCCTCTAGAATTGAAGACGTTACTTGCGTTCCGCTGCGCACGATCAGTGCATCATACTCACCAATGATGTCGACAAGTTCTGCCTCATCTAACCCCGTTTGTACATCGACTTCAATGCCGGAGTTTTCCTGTAGAATCTCGACGCAACGAGAATCCATCTTATCACTTATTAACACTTTCACAGATACAATCCTCTACGTTTTAATCAGTATTATCCCGCAGGGTGTCCTCTATCCATCCTTCAATGTCACCTCGACCCTGGCCACTCACTGCAGAAAAGGGAACAAAAGAAATACCGGCGAGTGTCCCTTCGGACTCTAGCCGGTTAAAAAATACTTTTTGCTTATTACGAGAAAGCTTGTCCGCTTTGGTAAAGACAAGCAAAAACGGTGTATTCACTTTTTTAAGCCAGTCGATCATTATGCGGTCTAGATCAGTTGGACCGTGACGCATGTCGATCAGTTGTAGTACGGCGCGTAGCGGTTTGCGTTTCTCAACGTATCCTCGGACCATGCGACCCAGCTTTTCGCGTAGGCCAACGCCGCCCTGGACAAAGCCGTAACCAGGCAAGTCTACGAAGTAAAGTTCGCCGTTAATCCAATAGTAATTCAGCTGCTGCGTTTTTCCCGGAGTCGATGAAGTGCGTGCCAGCTTTTTACGTTGTAAAAGACAATTTATTAGCGATGACTTGCCGACGTTAGAGCGGCCTGAAAAGGCGATTTCGGGTTGGCCACTAGTTGGTAAGTCGGCAGCGCGCACGGCACCAATCATAAATTCGGCAGAGCGAAACAGCATCCCACAGTGCAGTTCAAGCACGCTTGAGCTGCATCTCCTCCTCTTCATCTTCGTGGTCGAATCGGTCGATACCTTTCTCAATCATCTCGGCCGTAATTTGTAGCGATTTTACATCATTTTGTGAAGGCAGATCGTACATAATATCCATCATGGCCTGTTCCAATACCGAGCGTAAGCCACGCGCCCCCGTGCCTTTACTAACGGTTAGGGCGACAATTGTGCGCAGCGCTTCTTCGGTAAATTCGACTTCAATGTCGTCTATTTCAAACAGCTTTTTGGACTGTTTAATAATGGCATCGCGCGGTTCGACCAAAATACGGAACAGGTCGTCCTCTCCGAGCGAATCCATAGTCGTTATTACAGGCACGCGCCCGACAAACTCGGGAATCATACCGTACGAGAGTAGGTCTTCGGGTTGAACCTGAGCAAGTAGTTGATTGGCGTCGTCTTCAACGCTGTCTTCGGGGGTTGCACCAAATCCCATGGTGCGTTCGCCGACCCGTTGGCTTATGACTTTGTCCAAGCCCTCAAATGCGCCGCCGCAAATGAAGAGGATGTTACTAGTGTCCATTTGAATCATAGGCTGCTCGGGGTGTTTACGGCCTCCTTTAGGAGGAATATTTGCCGTAGTACCTTCGAGGATCTTTAGTAGTGCCTGTTGGACGCCTTCACCCGAAACGTCTCTGCTCATAGCAGGTGCGGCGCTTTTGCGTGCCACCTTGTCTACTTCATCCAAGTAGAGAATGCCCTTCTCTGCGCGGGCGACGTCGTAATCGGAAGCTTGGAGCAAGCCAACGAGAATATTTTCCACGTCTTCACCTACGTAGCCGGCTTCTGTCAGTATCGTCGCATCCGCAATAGAGAAGGGGACCTGTAAAATTTTCGCCAGCGTTTTTGCTAGCTCTGTCTTGCCCGTTCCCGTTGGGCCAATCAGCATGACGTTGCTCTTTTCAAGCTCGACGTCGTCGAGCTCAACGTCGCTGCGGACTCGCTTGTAATGATTGTATACTGCTACTGACAATATCTTTTTTGCGCGCTCTTGGGCGATGACGTATTCGTCCAGAAAATTTTTTATCTGGTTAGGTTTTGGAATCTCGCTACTCTCCCATGTGAGAGTTTCCTTTTTTTCTTCGACCAATACCTCATTGCACAGCTTGATGCACTCGTTGCATATGTGCACCGAGGGCCCCGTTATGATTTTCTCTACTTGACTCTGGCTCCGTCCGCAAAAAGAACAGCGCGGATCACCTTTTGTCGGCCGTCTACGCAAGGAATATACTCCTCAGAAGAGGTGCTTAGTCTAACTGTTAACTTCGGCTGTTGAAGTGACGCCTGATGGCGAAATGATTTCATCGATGATGCCAAATTCAGCCGCCTCATTGGCCGTCATGAAGAAGTCGCGTTCTGTATCGCGGGCAATGCGCTCGAGCGGTTGTCCCGTACAATCTACCAGAATTGCGTTGATCTGCTCTCGCATCTTAATAATTTCTTGTGCGTGAATCTCCATGTCAGATGCCTGACCCGTAATGCCGCCCATGGGCTGGTGAAGCATCACACGTGCGTTGGGTAAGGCCTGGCGTTTGCCCTTGGCTCCACCGGCGAGCAGGACGGCGCCCATGCTTGAAGACTGACCTATGCAAATTGTTGCAACATCGGCTGGTATGTACTGCATGGTGTCGTATATGGCCATTCCGGCTGTGATTAAGCCCCCCGGCGTATTCAGGTAAAGTGCGATGTCTTTTTTGGGATCTTCCGAGGCCAAAAAGAGCATTTGAGCTATGATCAGGTTAGCAATTTGATCATTTATGGGGGTACCCACAAAGATGATGCGATCCTTAAGCAGGCGCGAGTATATGTCGTAAGAACGCTCGCCGCGTCCCGTCTGCTCTATAACCATGGGTATCAGAGACATGTTGCTCCTTATCTTCGTTTACAGCGCTACACTTTCTCTTCTGTGATTTTCGCCTTCTCGCCAAGCAGTTCGAAGACCTTATTTTCTTCCAGTTCGCGTCGCAGATCATCAGCACGGCCGCTACGCCTTACTTCTTCTGCTTTGACGCCGGCAGCAGTCGCGCGTTCTTCCAAGTGGGCTTCAAACTCCTCGTCGCTCACGGATATATCCGCTTTTTTGCGCACTGCCTCCGTGAGCAGGTAGCTTTTTAGGCGCCGTACGGCATTCTCGCGCTCTTCTTCACTGGGTTCGTGGTTACGGTCGCTATTTTGGTCGTGATTCTGATTCTGATCTTGCTGACGCATGGAATGGAGAAAGTTTTCTATCATGCTGTCGGGTAGTTCAAAGGCATTCTTCTCAATTAGTTGACCGACCAGTTCGCTACGTTCGCGCTGTTGACCCATGTAGTCCCAGCGTCCGGCAACTTGTTCCTTGATATTGTTACGCAGGTCATCTAGTGTTTCAAACTGCTCGCCGAGATCCTTGGCGAACTCGTCGTCCAGCTCAGGCAGTGTGCGCTCGCGTACTTCTCGCGCCTTCACTTCGAAATGTTCAGTCTTACCGGCGAGTTCTTCGTTGGGCAAGTCTTCGCGGTAGGCGAACTGAACCTTGCGTTCTTCGCCCGCGCTTATCCCAATGAGTGCCTCTTCGAATTCCGGGCTGGGCGCGTTTTCGTCGCCTATGTGAAAGTGACGCTCTTCAAACTTCTCGCCTTCCACCAGTGCGCCTTCTTCATCGAGTCGCTGTAGATCGGCAATCAGCACGTCGCCTCTTTCTAAGGGGCGTTCGACGGCTCGCTCTGCCGCTTGGCGATTCTGCAGCTCGCTGAGTTGGCTGTCGATCTCGTCATCAGTCACTTCGTGCACCATGCGAGTGATCTCGAGCCCCTCATACGTTTCCAACTCAATTTCGGGCCAAATGTCTAAAGTTGCCGTAAACGTGAGTTCTGAACCGGGTTCATGGTCCAACTTAGCAATCTGCGGTGGTGCTGCCGGAACCAAGCCGGCCTCTCGAGTGGCTTCCTCGAGAAAAGTTGGCAACATGTCGCTGATCACTTCGCTGCGGATGGACGCACCGTAGCGCGAGACGATGAGACGCAAAGGCACTTTGCCCTTTCGGAAACCGGGTATCTCGACGCGCTTCTGGTAGTTACGGTAGGCTCGGTTGAGCTCTTTGTCTACTCGGTCCGCTTCAATCACAACTTCTAGTTCGCGGCCCCACTGACTCTTCTCTACGACATTGGTCTTCACGTGCTTCAGCCTTGCAAAAATTGTGAAACAGAAAGCGCGCGCCGCCCGACATATGCGGACGGCGCGCCACTCAGTAGTTGCTCTTCAAATGGTGCGAAAGGGGGGACTCGAACCCCCACGCCCTTTCGGGCACTAGATCCTAAATCTAGCGCGTATACCAATTTCGCCACTTTCGCGTCGCGCGCCCCTTGCTGCTAGCTCGCTTTAATTCCGAACCACCTTAATAATATAGTATTTTGCTCCATAAGCAAGGTTATCAGATGGCTTCCCAAGCGTCTATGGATTTGTCCAGATGGGTGCGCAATTCGGCAATGGGCACGCGCTGCTGTGCCATGGAGTCGCGGTCTCGTACGGTTACTGTATTATTTTCCAACGTTTCTGAATCGACTGTGATACAAAAAGGCGTGCCTACCTCATCCATGCGGCGATAGCGCCTGCCCACAGCGCCGCCCTCGTCGTATTCGACGCGGAAGTATTTGCGCAAATCTTTTGCGATTGTACGCGCGATCTCTGGCATGCCGTCGCGCTTCACCAGTGGCAGTATCGCAGCTTTAATGGGTGCCATGCGCGGATGGAAACGCATGACAACGCGCGTGTCGCCTTTGACTTCTTCTTCGTGATAGGCATTGACCAAACAGGCCATGGTCGTGCGGCTGGCACCAATTGAGGTCTCGACCACATAAGGTACAAACTTTTTCCGGTTCTCCTCGTCGAAGTACTGTAGCTTTTTACCGGAGTACTGTTCGTGCTGTGACAGGTCAAAATTTGAGCGATTATGTATGCCCTCAATTTCGCCGGGACCGAAGGGGAACTCGTACTGGATGTCGAAGGCCGCGCTGGCGTAGTGGGCCAATTCGTCGCCCTGATGCTCATGCCAGCTCAGTTTTTTCTCGGGTAAGCCAATACTGCAGAACCAGTTCCAACGTTCTTCGCGCCAATATTCAAAGTGCTCGTCTTCGGTACCTGGAGCGACAAAATATTGCATCTCCATCTGTTCAAACTCGCGGGTGCGAAAAAGGAAATTTTTAGTCGTTATCTCATTGCGAAATGCCTTGCCGATTTGTGCAATGCCAAATGGAAGCTTCTGTCGCATAGCCGACTGGACGTTCAGATAGTTGACAAAGATACCCTGAGCCGTTTCCGGCCGCAGGAATATGCGTGCACTCTCGTCTTCCAAGGGACCGACGAACGTCTTAAACATCAGGTTAAACTGACGCGCCTCGCTCAGTTCATTGCCCTTAGGACTCTTTAGGTCAACCTCGATCGCCTTGGCCATCATGGCTTCCATACCGAGACCCGTTACGTCAACACCGTTTTCCTCTAAGAGTTGGTCGAGTCGATAGCGTTCGTTGGTATTTTTGTCCTCTACCATCGGATCGCTAAAGCCGGCTACGTGACCCGATGCGTCCCAGACCTTGGCGTGCATTAGAATGCTTGCATCAAGTCCCTCGACATCCTCTCGATACGTCATCGCGCGCCACCAGGCATCCTTGACGTTTTTCAGCAGTTCGACGCCGAGAGGGCCATAGTCCCAGCACCCGTTAAGTCCTCCATAAATTTCCGAACTTTGAAAAACAAAGCCTTTGCGTTTGCATAGCGATACTAGCTTTTCCATCACGTCGGCCATTATCTGTCTCCTTTAGGATCTTGCCGAGCGTCTTGAGCCGCGACAAGGAAATCTCGGTAAAGTGTATTTTTCTAGTATTTCAATGCCGATTGGTCTCGGCGCAGCGATTCGAGGAAATGTAGGGACCGCAAACTACCTCGACCGCTTCCGTGGTAGTCAAAAAAAGTATTGAGTGCCGTGCGGATCTCACCACGTTGCTGTGGCGCGGGCGGAAGAGACGCTTTGCTGTAGGTGCGCAGAGACTGCAAGCGGTTGAGGAACGTGAAGCCTTCTTCCGATATGCGTGTGCCAACTCCCTGCCCACAGGTAGTGCATAGGCCACCGCCTTGTGCCGGACTAAACCACAGCCAGGAACCGGTCAGGTTCTGGCGGCACCTAACGCACTGCTGTAGTTCGGGGCTGTAGCCGAGCGCATCGAGAACGCGCAGTTGGTAGTACCAGAAGAGGGGCTCTACCTGATCGACTTCCACTTCAGTCAAGCCGTGAAGAACGCCGCGCAAACATGCATAGAGGCGTCGATTCGGTTCGTTTTCTATCGTCAATCCCTCAATCAATTCGAGTGCTGCATTAGCTAGTGAAAATCGCTCTAAGTCGCTGTCCAATGGCGGTGGGGGATATAAAAGGTGGCATTCACTCAGCGTCTGTATGTCGCGCGTGTCGCGCACATAACACACGACGTGCACTTCGGCCATCAAATCTAATGCAGAGCCAAATTTGCTCTTTATGCGTCGCGCGCCCTTGGCCGTAACTTTGAGCTTGCCAACGTCTTCTGAGAATAGCGTGGCCATACGGCTGGTTTCACCCATGCGCCGGCTGCGGAGAACGATGGCTTTTGTTTTGACGATGGTGCGCGGCATGCTATGGGTCCTCGGCCGGTGGCAGCGCGTATATTCGTTCGCCTTTTTTGCTCATTCCGTATTCTTCTCGCGCGACCTTCTCGACGTAGCTCATGTCGTTTTCCAAACGCCAGAGCACGTTTTTAAGACTGTCGCGCTCTGCCTGAAGGTGTGCCACCTGAGTCTGTAGATCTTCGACGGCTTGGTGTTTTTCTCCCATGGTCCACAGCGCGCGATTGCCCAACGCAATGTATGCGACAAGTCCGACGATGAGCGCGATACCAAACCGTCGCCAGCGAGAAGGAGCCACTGCGATCGGTGAAAGACGCTTGTTTTTTATGAGTTTAGGGCTCATTATCTTTGCTCGACTCGACCTTGCTAAAAGAGGACTAAATCGTCTCTGTTTATAACTTCAAGTGCGGGACGTCTCAGTTCTTTTTCGACTGCGGGTGAACTCTTGCCGAAAACGCGCCTGAGTTCAGTGGCTGTGTAACGACTAACGCCGCGGCCTAGTTCGTCGCCTTGTTCGTTGCTGATCAGGATCACGTCTCCAGCGGCAAAATCGCCGTCGCAGTCGGTCACACCGGCCGGCAGTAGACTGCGGTCGTGTTCAGTTAGCGCGCGCTGAGCGCCGCTGTCAACTACCACACACCCTCGATGTTGGCTTGCAAATGCAATCCAACGCTTTCGACTTCCCATGCGCTTTCCGACGGGCCAAAACAGCGTTCCAAGCGGCTGTCCATCCATAATGTCGAGTAGGCTGTGTTTACGTCCGTGCGCGATGATTGTCATTTCGCCGCAGGTCATCAGGAGCCGCGCGGCGCGAAGTTTGGTACGCATGCCACCGCTGCCTACAGCGTTGTTAGAGGTGCCGACCATGGCCTCCAATTGCACGTCATTATCGCGGACCTCTGTTAGCAGTTCGCCTTCGGGCCCGTTCGGGCCAAAGGCCGTATATAGTCCCTCTACGTCCGACATCATGACGAGTAGATCTGCCCGAATGAGATTGCTTACGTAGGCGGCGAGCATATCGTTTTCACCTAATTGGCGTTTTAGCTCGGTAACGGCTACACTGTCATTCTCGTTAATTATGGGCACAGCGCCATAGTCGAAGAGACTGCGAAAGGTATTTTCTAAGTTCACGTAGCGCTTACGGTCACCTAGTATGTCCTCTGCGGTTAAGAGAACTTGACCGATGGGGACATTGCTGCGACCAAAGAGCGTCTTGTATGAGTTCATCATCAGGTTTTGGCCGATAGAAGCCAGCGCCTGCAGTTCGGCGATGCTGTCCGGTCGCTGCGCCAGTCCGAGTTGTCCCATCCCAGACGCTACGGCACCTGAAGTGACTATGGCTACTTGAACGCCGCGTTCGCGTAAGATGATCACGTCTCTGACCAACTGGCGTATGACCACTCGGTTGGGTTTATGCTGAGCGGTTGTCAGCACGTTACTGCCGATTTTGACAACCAAACGTTGCACATTGCGCACTGGGTTACGCATTAGCTGGGCGCTGTTCACAACCTCACTACTACCCCTGTCTGGGCGAGGTAGTCCTTCACTTCGGGGATGGAGTGTTGCTGAAAGTGGAATATAGAAGCGGCCAGTGCCGCACTGGCTTCCCCCGTAGTCAGGACTTCGCGTATGTGTTCCATGGTGCCTGCACCGCCTGAGGCAACAATCGGCACCTGTACGCGCTGGGCTACTTCTCTGTTTAACTCGAGGTCGTAGCCTTGCCGCGTTCCGTCGGCATCAATGCTGTTGAGAACGAGTTCCCCTGCGCCTCTGTCGACTAATTCCTCAACCCATTCTAACGCATCGATACCGGTCGCGGTTCGGCCTCCGTTGATGTAAATCTCCCAGGCAGGTTGCTTGCCCTCAACTTCGGGACGGCGCAGTGCATCGATCGCACCTACGATGCACTGTGAGCCAAAGCTTTCTGCGCTCTGGTTAATTATCTCGGGCGTGTGAACGTGTGCCGAATTGATCGAAACTTTGTCTGCGCCACTCTTGAGAATCGTTCGGACATCCTCAAACGTGCGGATACCGCCGCCTACGGTAAGTGGTATGAATACCTGTTCCGACACTTGACGCACCAGATCCATCACGATCGTGCGGCCATCCGAAGAGGCCGTTATATCGTAGAAAACTAACTCGTCAGCTCCTTCTCGATCGTAGCGAGAAGCAAGTTCAACGGGGTCTCCGGCATCGCGGTCAGCTGAAAAACGCACGCCGCGCACGTTGCGCCCGTTCTTTACGTCTAGGCAGGGAATGATGCGCTTTGCTAACATGTTCAGCTCATTTGCGCGAAGTTTTTTAAGATCCGTAGACCGCAATCTTGGCTTTTTTCCGGGTGAAACTGCACGCCGTGTAGTTTGTCGCGCCCGGCAACCGACGTGTAATTGAGTCCATAGTTGGTCGTTGCGATACGTTCATCTGTGTTTTCTGTCATCACGTAATACGAGTGTACGAAGTAGAAGAAACTGCCCGTGGGTATTCCTTCTAATAGAGGCGTTTTTTTCTGTATATCAATTTGGTTCCACCCAATTTGAGGTATGCGCTCGCCGGCGGGGAAGCGAGTGCATTTACCTGGGAGTAGACCTAGACCTTTATGCGTGCCCATTTCTTCGCTTTCCTCAAACATGAGCTGCAGTCCAACGCAAATACCGAGAAACGGTTTGCTGGATTTGATGCCCTGCTCGATGCACTCGACCCAGCCACCATTGTTTAGATTGCGCATAGCATCCCCAAACGCCGCGTCACCGGGCAGCACTAAATGGCTCGCATTAATTGTTTCTGCAGGATTATCAATGATTCGTGCTGTGAAACCGAGAAACTGAAATGCCTTCTCTACGCTGCGAAGATTCCCCATTCCGTAGTCGATAATTGCGATCATGGTGAGCCCAACTCCCGCGACCGTTTGCTCGCCTCGAGAACGGCATTCATGAGCGTGGCTCGCAGGCCGCCCAGTTCTAGGGCGTGCAGACCGGCAATGGTCGTTCCGCCTGGTGAAGTGACCTGTTCCTTGAGTTCGGCTGGGTGGTGTTCGCCCCGTAAAATCATCTGCGCAGCGCCGGCAACCGTCTGTGCAGCCAGCTGTAGCGCCGTATCGCGCGGCAGGCCTGCGCAAACTCCGCCATCGGCCAGGGCATCAACCACTGCGTATATGTAGGCGGGACCGCTGCCGGAGAGTCCTGTGACGGCGTCCATCTGCGCCTCGTTGACCTCTACGGCACTGCCAACCAATTCTAAAATTTGGCGTACTTGGCTTATGTGCTCTGGCGTTGCAGCGCACCCTCCACACATGGCGCAGGCTCCCATGCGTAGTCGGACGAGGGTCTGAGGCATTACACGTACGACAGGCGTGTCATGCCCTACATATTGCTCGATGGAAGCCGTTTGCACGCCAGCCATCATGGACACGACCACCTGACCAGGCACAAGTGTATCGGCCAGTGCTGGAAGCACGCTATCTGCCACCTGGGGTTTAACGCCTAGGAAAATAAAATCTCGTTCCTGAACGGCTAAGGGCAATTCCATGCCTGTCAGTATGCCGCGCTCTTTCAGCGCTTTCAATGCCGTGGGCACTGGATCAACGGCGGATAAATGCTCAGTTGAGACGGAGGCCGAGTCGACCAAACCGGCGATCAGCGCCTGACTCATATTACCTGCGCCGATAAATCCAATGCGATATTTATTCATGGCAATCAGTGTCCAAGAGTCTCGGGGTAAGAAGTTGTTCTCTCATCCATATGTCATTTAAGATCGGCTACTTGTTACTTTGTGTCAATGTAATAAAATGCTGTAAGTGCCTTAATTTAGGCTATAATAGATACTGTTTGGTAAGCGTAAGAGCACTTCTTTTTTTCTTGACGAAAGTGCTTTTACGATGCTATCTTAAGGCCAATTCAGAGTGTCAAATTGGTATTGGTATGTGATTGGGGATGAAAGGCGGTGTGCGTCCACTTCTCCGCGCTCATCAGATTTTTCCCCGTCCTCGAGTAACTCATAGGGAGTGAGAGGAAATGGCTAAGAAGGCCCCA